>NZ_JBGXYA010000015.1:0-82410 GCF_041814905.1 Glaesserella sp.
ATAATCCGCCGTCAGAACATTAATATTTATCCAAAGGCATTGACTTATCCCGCTTTGCCTTTAGAATGTGCAACTTCCTGTCATAGCTGAGTTAGAGATCGGCTATTGATGAATTTAAACTAACTACTTTTTAGGAGTAAACAATGTCTCTAAGCGTAGAAGCAAAAGCAAAAATCGTTGCTGAATTTGGTCGTGATGCAAAAGATACCGGTTCTTCAGAAGTTCAAATCGCTCTTTTAACAGCACAAATCAACCACTTACAAGCGCACTTTGCAGAGCACAAAAAAGATCACCATGGTCGTCGTGGTTTATTACGTATGGTTTCACGTCGTCGTAAATTATTGGACTACTTAAAACGTACTGATCTTGCTAAATATTCGGAAACTATCGCACGTTTAGGTTTACGTCGCTAATTTTCAGAATTTTGGAAACCGAGCTTAAAGCTCGGTTTTTTTATGAACTGAATTTATCATTCAAGTTGGAAAACATAACATGAAAATGCTTCCCTTTGTTTATGAAGAGGTGTAGAGTGAGGCAATAAAAAGCGGATTTGCAAAATTTTGCTTGAAACTGACCGCTTGTTTCCTTTTAAAGAGCAATAAAAAGCCCCCGAGAATCCATTTCGAGGGCTTTTTGTATCGTACAATAAGAAATAAAAAATTATAAACTTTCAGTGAAAGTACGAGTGATTACATCGCGTTGTTGTTCCGGCGTTAAAGAGTTAAAACGCACGGCATAACCTGAAACACGAATAGTTAATTGCGGATATTTTTCCGGATTTTTAACCGCATCTTCTAATGTCTCACGACGTAAAACGTTCACGTTTAAGTGTTGACCGCCTTCTACTTTGATAGTTGGGGCTACATTTACCGGAACTTCGCGGTATGCGATTTGACCTAATTCGCTGATTGCAACGATTTGGTCTTCTTGGAAATCACCTTTAGCAACTAAGCAACGCGCTTCGTTTTTCTCTTCATCTAATAACCAAAAAGAATTTAATAGGTTTTTGTTTGAAGATTCGGTAATTTGTACACCTTTAATCATGTTTTTGCTCCTGTATGATGGGAAAGAGATTATCAAAAAATTTGATATTTTCAAATATTTTTGAGTATTCTAACGGTTCGTCGAGAAAAAGCGAGAAAAATTTTAGCATTCTTATTAAAAAAGTTGAAGATTGAACAAAAAATAGACTGTATTTAACATGGTGTTTTTATTATTAACTGTTTATTAACAAAGGTATGAAGATGAATACGTGGAAAGAGGCTATCGGGGACGAAAAATCACAACCATATTTTCAACAAATTTTGCAATATGTACAAAATGAGCGGACAAACGGAAAAATTATTTATCCGCCGCAGCAGGAAGTGTTCAGCGCTTTTTCATTAACGGAATTCGGTGATGTGAAAGTGGTTATTCTAGGGCAAGATCCTTATCACGGACCAAACCAAGCTCATGGACTTTCTTTTTCCGTCAAACCCGGGATCGCACCGCCACCGTCGTTAGTGAATATGTATAAAGAATTGGCGCAGGATGTAGGGTTTCAAATTCCGAACCATGGTTATTTGATCGACTGGGCGAAGCAGGGGGTATTGATGCTCAATACTGTGCTAACCGTTGAGCAGGGCAGAGCGCATTCTCATGCCAATATTGGTTGGGAAAGGTTTACCGACAAAGTCATTCATCAATTAAATCAACATCGTGAAAATATCGTTTTTCTATTGTGGGGAAGCCATGCGCAGAAAAAAGGGCAGTTTATTGATCGCCGACGCCATTGCGTGTTGACAGCTCCTCACCCTTCGCCGCTTTCAGCTCATCGCGGTTTTTTGGGCTGTCGTCATTTTTCGAAAGCAAATGAATACTTACGTAGTCAAGGTATTGGGGAAATTCACTGGCAGCTACCGTTACAAGCGGTCTGATTTTGAGAATATTTTGCAAAATGCCACTGCCGATGTCATTCAAGCAGTGGCATTTTTGATTAGGCGGCTTTTTGAGGAGCATGATTGAGAGGATAGAGATCGAGTTTTGCCATCAGCAATTGGTCATGATCTTCTTCCGGGTTGTCGGTAGTTAGCAATTTATCACCGTAGAAAATCGAATTTGCCCCTGCCATAAAGCAGAGTGCCTGCATTGCTTCCGGCATATTGCCGCGACCGGCAGAAAGGCGGACATAGCTGTTTGGCATCGTAATACGTGCTACCGCAACGGTTCGTACGAATTCAGTCCAATCTAAATCTTCCGCATCGGCAAGGGGCGTGCCTTCGACTTTGACTAATTGGTTAATCGGCACACTTTCCGGTTGTGGGTCGAGATTCGCCAGGCTGGCTATCAATCCTGCTCGTTCAGGACGGGTTTCATTCATTCCGACGATACCGCCGCAGCAAACTTTCAAACCGGCGTTGCGTACTTTACCAAGAGTATCCATACGATCATCATGACTACGGGTGTGAATAATTTGGTTATAACGTTCAGGATCAGTATCTAAATTATGATTGTAGTAATCCAATCCGGCTTGTTTGAGCTCTTCCGCCATCCCGTCTTCCAACATTCCGAAAGTACCGCAAGTTTCCAGACCGAGATCTTTTACCGCACCGATAATTTTGGAAACGGTTTCAATATCTTTCGGCTTTGGACCACGCCAAGCCGCTCCCATGCAGAAACGGCTTGCACCGCGAGATTTGGCAATTTTAGCTTTTTCAATAATTTCATCGACTTCCAACATGGTTTGGCGTTCTAAACCGGTATCGTAACGTGCTGATTGCGGGCAGTATTCGCAATCTTCCGGGCAACCGCCGGTTTTGATCGAGAGCAGAGTCGAAAGCTGAATTTCTTGTGGGTTGAAATGCTCGCGATGCACTTGGGCGGCTTTAAAAATCAAATCCATAAACGGCATTTCAAACAGCTCTTCCACCTGACATTTACGCCAATATTGTGCCGTCGGATGGGGAGTTAGCTCGCTTTTTGCTTTAAGTCTCAGAGAATAAGTGGTCATGGTTAATCCTTATAAAAATGGCCGAATCTTGAATAGACTCAGCCAATGATCTTAATTGCTACGGTATTTTGTGTGTTGTTTTACCGCTTTACGAATTTGGCGTGTGCTGGTTCGGCGGCGGTGTTTCGTCACGTCGACTTTAGTTTCGGTTTCAGCCGCTAAGCCGACCAATTCACGTAAATAGTTAACTTGTTCAAGTCCCATTTCTTCCCAACCTCCGCGTGGCAAACTTTTCTCCAGTTTGATATTGCCGTAGCGGATGCGGATTAAACGGCTGACTTGAACACCTTGTGATTCCCATAAACGACGAACTTCACGGTTGCGTCCTTCGGTTAAGGTAACATCAAACCACTGGTTAATACCAGTACCGCCCGCTGCTTTGATCTGTTTGAAGTTAGCAGGGCCGTCTTCCAACTGCACGCCTTTACGCAAACGTTGCAACATTGCTTCGTCAACTTCACCGAATACACGAACCGAATATTCGCGTTCCACTTCGCGGCTTGGGTGCATTAAGCGGTTAGCCAATTCACCGTCAGTGGTAAATAACAGCAAGCCCGAAGTATTGATATCCAAACGTCCTACGGCGATCCAACGGGAACCGATAAGACGGGGTAAACGATCAAAGACGGTTGCGCGACCTTCCGGATCCGAACGAGTACAGAGTTCACCTTCCGGTTTGTAATACATCAATACGCGACAGATCTCTTTTTGTGTCGGGATAAGATTGATTAAATGGCCGTCAATACGAATCTTTGTGCTTGAACTGACTTGAACTCGGTCACCTAGAGTTGCTATTTTACCGTCTACACTGACACGCCCTTGGGCAATAATTTCTTCAATTTCACGGCGGGAGCCTTGCCCGGCTCGAGCAAGAATTTTTTGTAGCTTTTCACCTACGATATTTTCCACTTTTGGGTTTTCCGCTTCTACTTTTACAGCCGGTTTTACAGGGCGTTTGATAAGTGGTTTACGAGCGGTAGGTTTTTGCAAATTTTTTGCAGATTCGGACCGCTTGTTAGCGGTCGGTTTACGAAATGTAGTCATTAAAATTCCTTATGTCGCTTTCACAAGCGTCTGATTTGAGCGGATAGCCATCCGCTAATTAAATGGTGTGGGATCACCTGACCCTACACGGATAATTTCCGGGCTTTCTTGAGTCAAATCAATGACCGTAGTCGGTGATTGACCTAAGTAACCGCCGTGGATCACCAAATCTACCTGATGCGATAAGTGATCGTAAATAGCATCCGGATCCGATTGCGTGACCTCTTCATCAGGTAACATCAATGAGCAAGAAAGAATCGGTTCACCAAGGGCATTCAGCAGTGCCAAGGCGATAACATTGTTCGGTACGCGAATACCGATCGTTTTCCGTTTGGTTAACAAACGGCGCGGCAACTCTTTGGTTGCCGGTAAAATAAATGTATAAGGGTTCGGCACATTATTTTTAATCAGTCGATAAGATGAATTCGTGACGAATGCATAGTGCGATAATTCCGATAAATCGTGGCACATCAAAGTGAAATTATGATTTGGCGGTAATTTACGGATAGCAACAATTCTGTCCATTGCGTGTTTATCACCGATTGCACAACCGAGAGCATAACCGGAATCCGTCGGATATACGATAACACCGCCGTTTTTGATGATTTCAATCGCTTGATTGATTAAACGGGGTTGTGGATTTTCCGGGTGAATATAAAAAAATTGACTCATTGCGCACCTGCCTTATGCAAAAACGGCGAGATTATACGCTTTAATTGATGTAATCACATCAAAAATTTAAGGCGGTGCAGAATAAGCCGTATCTTGAAACGGCTTATTTAGAAGTGAGAATTGACGTATTATTCAGCATAGGAAACGGTTTTTACTTTTGATGAAGCGAGAGTTAATTTTTTGTTCAATGATTTCTTCGATTTCACTAGAGAAAGACAAACCCATCCGTTCATTTTCCATTATTTCAGCTTTTCAAAATAATCTATGATCAATTCACAAGCAATACGTACTTTTTCGGATTGCACTCGTTGAAGCGTGACCAAATAAAGCGGAACGGTGGGGAGTTTCCAATCGGGAAAAACCTGAATTAATTCACCGCTCGCCAGCGCTTTTTGGACATCCGCATCGGGTTGAATGGATATGCCTAACCCGTTCATGGTGAGCCGTCGGCTGGCATAAAGAGAATTACAGTTGATACGGTAATCCGGGCTGATTTCTATGGATTGAGAACCGTTTTTGAAGAGTAAAGAGGCAAAACGGCTATTGGAAAAACTTATCCAATCCAGTTTGGCGAGCTGTTCCAAATTGTTCGGCATGCCTTTTTCCGCAAAATAGTCTTTATGGGCGACAATTTTCCACTCAAAATCATACAGATGGCGGGCTATCATTGTATCGGTTAATACTCCCGGACCGGCTCTGAGAGAAATATCGACCCGTTGTTCGAGTAAGTCTAATACTTTATCTTCAAACATTACATTCAAACGGAAATCCGGGTTGCTATCAATAATCGATTTGAACGCATTTACCAACAAGCTATCCATTAATCCGGTGACACATGCAATATTGAGCTGACCTGTTGGGCGGGAGCGCAATAATTCGATGCTTTTTACGGCTTCTTCCGCACTTTTTTGCATTTCGGCTGCGTGTTGATAAAAGGCTTCTCCCGCTTCGGTTAAAGAGAGTTTGCGGGTGGTACGATTCAATAATTTAATTTTAAGCTGGCTTTCCAGTTTTTGAAGCGATTGGGTGACGGCAGAAGGCGTCATGGATAATTTATCTGCCGCGGATTGCATAGAGCCTTGTTCCACTACGGTAGAGAATACGGTCATCGCTTTATAATCGAACATAATGTCTCCTTAATTAAGTAATACTTAATAGTGTATTCAGTCTATGCTAGATGATCAATCGGAAGTTATCACATAAAATAGCGCCCGATTTAAGCAATAGTGCTTATTGCATTCTATCTTTTTAAGGACATTTCGTTATGAATTCACTTTTAGAAAAATTTCGTTGTGGCGCATTTTTGTTAGTTCGTGTTGTTGTCGGTTATATGTTTTTATTGCATGGTACATCAAAATTTTTTGAATTTCCGGTATCCATGACCGGCGGCAACGGCAGCGTTGAATTGGTTTCTATTTACGGTTTTGCCGCCATTTTAGAAATTGCCGGCGGAATTTTATTGATGTTAGGTTTGTTAACCCGCCCGGTCGCATTCTTGTTATCCGGTCAAATGGCTTATGCTTATTTCTTCGTACACGGCGCGCAAGGTAATATTTTGCAGCCAATGTTGAATGGTGGTGAGTTAGCCGCGTTATATTCGGTCGTATTTCTGCTTTTTGTATTTGTCGGAGCGGGTAAATTTTCGTTAGATCAAAAGATTTTCGGTAAGTATTAATTTTCAGCCGAAGAAATCATAAATCAGTTTACAAGCGGTGAGTTTTTGCAAATTTTTTGCAATATCTCACCGCTTGTTGTCGTTTTATAGTATCCTTTTGCAGTTTTTTAGTTTAGATCCCAGAGACTTTATTTTGAGCAAACGTCGATTAACCCAAAATCAGCAACGTCGTATCCAAAGCAATCATCACAAACGTATCAACAACAAAGAATTTGAATGGCAAGATGATATGTTGGGTGACGTTCAGCAAGGTATTGTTGTAACCCGTCATGCAAAACACGCCGACGTAGAAACGGATAGCGGTGAAATATTCCGTTGTAATTTGCGTCGCACCTTAAAAAATGTCGTGGTGGGCGATCAGGTTTCTTGGCGTAAAGGCAGTGAACAGTTGCAAGGTATTAGTGGTGTGATTGAGGCAGTTTATCCGCGTAGAAATGAGCTTACTCGTCCGGATTATTACGACGGCATTAAGGTTATGGCATCGAATATCGATCAGATTATTATTGTTTCTGCCGTGCTGCCTCAGCTTTCGTTGAATATTATTGATCGTTATTTGGTTATCTGCGAAACAGCAAATATTCCGGCTTTAATTGTGCTGAATAAAATTGATTTACTCACGGCAGAACAACGTGTTGAGGCGCAACAGCAGTTGGCGATTTATGAACAAATCGGCTATGAAACCCTCTATTTATCCGCAAATACTGGTGAAAATATGGAACAGTTGTATCGTTATCTTGCTCAAGGCTCTTCTATTTTTGTCGGGCAATCCGGCGTTGGAAAATCTAGTCTTATCAATCGGTTACTTCCGGAGGTGAATGCGCAAACGGGAACCGTGAGTGATATTTCCGGTTTAGGGCAACATACGACCACCGCTTCTCGTTTATATCATTTACCACAAGGCGGGAATCTGATTGATTCGCCGGGAATTCGTGAATTCGGTTTATGGCATTTGGATCCAGAGCAGATTACTCATGGTTATCGAGAATTTAACGGTATTTTAGGCGGTTGCAGATTCCGTGATTGTAAACATAAAGACGATCCGGGCTGTGCGTTGCGAGAAGCCGTCGAGCAAGGGAAAATTAATCCGATTCGTTTTGAAAATTATCACCGTTTGATTGAAAGCCGTGAAGAGACAAAGAGCCAAAGACATTTTGTGAAATAAATGCTCGCCAATTCTCATCTAGATTAATTTGTTGATTATCATCTAAGTTGATTTATTGATAATGATTTGTATTTGTTGCATTGGGACTTTTCTCTACATATAATAATTAGCGCGAAAGACCATTTATTTTTTAAGGAGATTAAAGTGAAAAAAATAGTCGCGCTATTATCCGCCATTTTATTGGCCACTTCTGTGATTGCAAAACCCTTTAAAGTCGTTACCACCTTTACCGTTATTCAAGATATTGCTCAAAACATTGCCGGTGATGCGGCAGTTGTGGAATCGATCACCAAACCCGGTGCGGAAATCCATGACTACCAACCCAAACCACAAGATATCGTAAAAGCTCAATCTGCGGATCTTATATTATGGAACGGAATGAATTTAGAACTTTGGTTTGAACGTTTTTTCCAGCAGATAAAAGATAAACCAGCAGTGGTTGTCACCGAAGGTATTGAGCCGCTTCCAATCGCAGATGGTCCGTATAGAGATAACCCCAATCCGCACGCTTGGATGTCAACCAAAAATGCGTTGATCTATATTGAAAATATTCGTCAAGCCTTTGTGAAATACGATCCCGCAAATGCAGAAACCTACAACAAAAATGCTAAAATTTACGCAGATAAGATTACTGCGTTAGATGAACCACTGCGTGCTCGTTTAGCGAAGATTCCTGAAAATCAGCGGTGGTTAGTTACCAGTGAAGGTGCATTTAGTTATCTTGCAAAAGACTATAACTTAAAGGAGTTATATCTTTGGGCCATCAATGAAGATGAGCAAGGCACACCACAACAGATCCGTAAAGTGATCGACCAAGTTCGTAAACACAATATTCCGGTTATCTTTAGTGAAAGCACTATCTCCGATAAACCGGCAAAACAAGTTGTAAAAGAGACTCATGCAAGCTATGGTGGGGTTCTCTACGTTGATTCTCTTTCTGCGAAAGAGGGGGCTGTACCAACTTATATCGATTTACTTAACGCAACTGTAAGCACTATTGTGAACGGTTTTAATCAATAGAAAACAATAGGATACAGATGTGAACACTCTCCCAAGTTCGTTAAAAGTCAGGGATATTACCGTTCGTTATAACAATGGGCATACTGCTATTCATCATGTTTCATTTGCACTGACAGGCGGAACAATTTGCGCTTTACTTGGTGTAAATGGTAGTGGTAAGTCCACGTTGTTTAAATGCATTATGGGGCTGGTTTCAGCACAAAAGGGGACAATTGAACTGTGTGGATTACCTATTTATCAGGCTCTTAAACAGCATTTAATTGCTTATGTACCACAAAGTGAGGAAGTGGACTGGCAGTTCCCCGTTTCTGTTTATGATGTGATTATGCAAGGGCGTTATGGTTATATGAATTTCCTGCGTATTCCTAAAGCCGTCGATAAGCAAAAAGTGATGAATGCAATGGAACGGGTGAATATCAGCCATCTAAAAGATCGTCAAATCGGCGAGCTATCCGGAGGACAGAAAAAACGTGTATTTTTAGCACGAACTCTGGCGCAAGAAAGTCGGATAATTTTACTTGATGAACCCTTTACGGGTGTTGATGTGAAGACCGAAAACGCCATCATGGATCTCCTTAAGCAGTTGCGTGATGAAGGGCATTTGATCCTTGTTTCAACCCATAACTTAAGTACCGTACCGAGTTTTTGTGATCAAACGGTTATGATTAATCGTACGGTGCTGGCGATAGGCTCGGTTGAATCCACCTTTACTCCTGAAAACTTAGAACGTGTTTTCGGCGGTGCGCTACGTTATCAACATCTCATTAAAAACGATTGCTAGGGGAGCGTTATGTTGGAATACTTACTCGAACCCTTTAGCTATAACTATATGCTTAAAGCTATTATCATCAGTGGGGCGATAGGTGCTGTGTGTGCTTTTTTGTCGGCATATTTAATGCTAAAAGGCTGGTCATTGATTGGCGATGCACTTTCTCATGCTGTCGTTCCGGGGGTAGCAATTGCCTATGCATTGGCTTTGCCTTATGCGGTGGGCGCTTTTTTTTCAGGATTTTTGGCAACGATCGCTATGCTTGCTGTGAAATCCGCAACCACACTAAAAGAAGATACGGTAATCGGCTTTATTTTTACCACGTTTTTTGCGCTGGGTTTGTTGATTATTTCGTTAAATCCAACGTCGGTAAACGTACAATCGATTATCCTCGGCAATATTTTAGGTATTGCAGACGAAGATGTTTTGCAAGTTTGGGTTATTTTAGGCGTATCGCTGTGTTTCTTACTGATTTATTGGAAAGATCTTCTTTTGGTCTTTTTTGATGAGATCCAAGCGAAATCTGTCGGTATCTCACCGTTAAAGCTTAAGATCTTGTTCTTTTCGTTATTGAGTGCCTGTATTGTAACGGCACTACAAAGCGTGGGGGCGATTTTAGTCATCGCAATGGTTGTGACTCCCGGTGCAACGGCTTACCTGCTAACCGATCGCTTTGGGTATTTACTGATGATTTCCGTGCTGTTAGGCGCTCTCAGCGGGGCGGTAGGGGCTTATTTAAGCTATTTTGCAGATGGTGCAACGGGCGGATTTATTGTGTCACTACAGACATTGATTTTCCTGTTCGCTTTTTTCTTTGCGCCGAAATATGGCTTGATACCGCGTAAATTTGCAAAAAATCGGCTAAAACCGACCGCTTGTCATACGGGAAATCAAGAGGGAAACCATGGATAGCCTGATTGACTGGTTTATGGAACCTCTTGCCTATCCCTTCATGCAAAATGCGCTGATTGTAGGAATTATTGTTGGTACTGTTTGCGCCACACTTTCTTGTTATTTAGTGCTAAAAGGGTGGTCGTTAATGGGCGATGCGATTTCTCATGCGGTATTACCGGGCTTGGTTATTGCGCATCTACTTGCGATTCCTCTTACTATTGGTGCATTTGTCTCGGGAATTTTTTGTACTTTAGCCATCGGCTATCTCAAAGAAAATAGTCGAATTAAAGAAGATACGGTAATGGGAATTGTCTTTTCAGGGATGTTCGCGATCGGTTTGGTGATGTTCGTGAAAGTGGATACTAATCAACATTTACTGCATATTCTATTCGGCAATATTCTCGGTATTACTCATGATGAATTTGTGCAATCGTTGATTATCTCTTTCGTTGCATTAACATATATTGTATTGAAACGTAAGGATTTGCTGCTTTATTGTTTTGAACCGTCCCATGCGAGAACCATTGGGCTAAATATTAAACTATTGCACTACGGTTTGCTTGTATTGCTTGCATTAGTGATTATGAGTGCAATGCAAGTCGTGGGCACTATTTTGGTTGTCGCTATGTTAATCACGCCCGGTATTACCGGCTATATTGTAGTAAAGCGCTTCGACCGAATGTTAATGATTGCAATCGGTACAGCGATTTTCAGTGCAATTTTCGGCGTGTTGTTCAGCTTCCATTTTAATGTTGCAACAGGACCTTGCATTGTGCTGTTACAAGCGGTCTGTTTTTTGATAAGTTTTGCAATGACGTATGTTAAACGTCACTGTTTGCAACGAAATATAGCGGAGAAGGTAACTTCGTAATAGAAAAGCCTAGCACTGAATGTGCTAGGCAATATTAAGAAAGAACTAGCGGATGATTACATAGAAGTTTGAACCGTCACGCAATACGTTTAAGGCGATTGCAGAGAGATTGGAATCCAAGATTTTACGTAATTCACCAATATTTTCAACGCTACGGCGGTTAACACCGACGATGATATCGCCTTTTTTGAAGCCTCTGCTCTCGGCAAGCGAATCTTTATCAACTCTAGCAACTTCAACCCCTTTGATACCGTTATTATTGTAGTTAGTGAACTCCGCGCCTTCTAACGCCGGGAACAGTGCTTTGGCACTCATGTTGTTTTGATCGTCGGACTGTAAGACGGTTTTAACGCTATTTTCTTTTCCGTCGCGTAAGTAGGTAATTTCAATCTCTTTACCTGCGCCGGTGGTTGCCACTTTTGCACGTAGCTCGCTAAAACTACGGATTTTTTGACCGTTTAATGCGACGATAACATCACCTGCTTTTAAGCCTGCTTTTGAGGCGGCAGAATCTGTCATCACTTCACTGACAAAAGCACCTTGTTGCGCTTTTACATCGAATTCTTTAGCCAAATCAGCATTCAATTCACCGCCTTTGATACCAAGTAAACCACGTTTTACACCACCGAATTCAACGATTTGGTGAACTAAGTTATTAACCATATTACTTGGAATGGCAAAAGCAATTCCGGCATTACCGCCGCTTGGAGAAATAATTGCTGTGTTAATGCCGATTAATTCGCCTTGTAAATTGATTAACGGACCGCCGGAGTTTCCGCGGTTGACTGCCGCATCAGTTTGTATATAGCTTTCAAAACCATCATCCAGGCTACCGGTTGAACGACCTAATGCCGAAACAATACCGGAAGTTACCGTTTGACCTAAGCCGAAAGGGTTACCGATAGCGACGGTGAAATCACCTACACGTAATTTATCGGAATCGGCAAATTTAATTTCGGTTAAATCTTTCGGATTTTCGAGTTGCAGTAGTGCAACATCTGACATCGGATCCGAACCGATTAATTTAGCGATAAATTCACGACCGTCGTCCAACTTAACGGTAATTTTTTCAGCACTGTCAATAACATGATTATTTGTAACGACATAGCCTTTATTTGCATCAATAATCACGCCTGAACCTTCTCCGCGGAACTGACGAGGACCTCCGCGATCGCCAAAGGCATTCGGACCGAAGAAAAATTCAAATTCTTCCGGAATGGCTCTGTCCGTTTGAGCAGAGGCTGTTTTCCCTTCTACGAAAATACTGACAACGGCAGGGCGTACTTTTTCTATCATTGGTGCAAGGCTTGGCACAGATTGTCCATCGACTACCGTTGGTAAATTTGCTTGTGCAAATATTGGCGTTGCAAGCACGCTTAATCCGAGAACAAGGGAAGTTAATACTGATTTTTTCATCATTATTTTCATGGATATTTCCTTTTATATTAATTAGTTATATTAATCGAGTCAGTTTATCACTCACTCGTGCAGCTTAAGACAGAGAAATTTTTTTCCAGTTCCTACGATATGCATTAAAAGTATATAATTTATACAAATGAATTGATAAAAGAGAGCAATTTGCAAAATTTTAGGTAAATCTTACCGCTTGTTGTTATAACAAATTTTGTTATTTTCTTGTTTTTATGATGTCTGTTATAGTTTTTGCTTGATAAAGTGTATTTTTATCTCTTCATTAAATTCCTATAGAATGCCCGCCTATTTTTCTATGTAGGATTTATTTTATGGATCTCGGTCTTACGGCGTTAATGCTGGCACGTATTCAGTTTGCATTTACCGTCTCTTTTCACATTGTATTTCCCGCCACTTCTATCGGTTTAGCCTGTTTCTTGGCATTTTTGGAGTGGCGTTGGTTAAAAACGAAAAATCCGGTTTATCAGGATTTGTTTAAATTTTGGCTGAAAATTTTTGCGATTGCATTTGGTATGGGTGTGGTGTCGGGCATTGTGATGAGTTATCAATTCGGCACAAACTGGAGCGAATTTTCTCGTATTGCCGGTAGTGTAACCGGGCCTTTACTGACTTATGAAGTGCTGAGTGCGTTTTTCTTGGAAGCCGGATTCCTTGGCATTATGTTATTCGGTTGGGGACGAGTCAGTGAAAAGGCACACTTTGCAGCAACGTTGATGGTGGCGATTGGTACATGTATTTCAATGTTTTGGATTTTATCGTCAAACAGTTGGATGCAAACACCACAGGGTTTTCGCATTGAAAACGGGATTATCGTACCAGAAGATTGGTGGGCAATTGTCTTTAACCCTTCTTTTCCTTATCGCTTTACACATATGGCGGTTGCGGCTTTCTTGGTATCGGCACTTTTAGTCGTAGGTACTGCAGGCTGGCATTTGTTGAAAGGTCGCCGTGATCAGCTTATCAAAAAATCATTTTCTTATGGCTTGTGGATGGTGTTGGCAACCTCTGTGGCACAGGTTTTTGTCGGTGATATGCACGGTTTAAATACGTTGAAACATCAACCGACTAAGTTAGCGGCAATTGAAGGTCACTGGGAAACGAACCATGATCACGGTATGCCATTGTTACTTTTTGCTATTCCGGATATGGAGCAAGAGAAAAACCATTTTGAAATTGCCATTCCAAATTTGGGCAGCATTATTTTAACTCATACTTTAGAGGGTAAAGTTACCGGATTGAAAGAATATGCACCTGAAGATCGTCCGAATGTGCCAATCGTATTCTGGAGTTTCCGAGTGATGGTCGGGATGGGGATGCTAATGGTTTTAATGTCTTTAACCGCACTCTATTTAAGAAAGCGTAATTCGTTATATGAAACAACGTGGTTCCATAAATTTGCCTTTGTGATGACACCATCAGGTTATATCGCATTATTAGCAGGTTGGGTGACCACAGAAGTAGGGCGTCAGCCGTGGACGATTTACGGCGTGATGCGTACGGAACAGGCGTTATCGCATACGGTTTCAGCCGAACAAGTGGGTTTAACCCTGATTATCTTTGTGGTGGTTTATGCGATTGTATTCGGTAGCGGTATTTATTATATGCTTCGCCACTTATTCAAAGGTCCTGAAATGATTTATTCAAAGGAGCAATAAAATGATGGATACAGCACTAATTTGGTTTGGCATTATTGGGCTTGGCGTGTTGATTTATGTCGTATTAGACGGCTTTGATTTAGGCATCGGTATTCTATTCCCCGTTATCAAAGGAAAAGAAGAACGCGATGTGATGATGAATACCGTAGCCCCTGTTTGGGACGGCAATGAAACGTGGATGGTGCTCGGCGGAGCAGGGCTGTTCGGGGCATTTCCTCTGGTTTATTCCACCGTATTATCCGCACTTTATTTGCCGATTACCGTAATGGCGCTTGCCTTAATTTTTCGTGGCGTATCCTTTGAATTTCGTTTCAAAGCAACGGGAGCAAAAGCCTTTTGGGATCAGGCGTTTATTTGGGGCTCAATCCTCTCGAGTTTTTTACAAGGGGTAATTTTAGGTGCAGTGATTCAAGGCATTGAAACTCATCACGGTATTTATTCTGGTGGCACTTTTGATTGGTTAACGCCATTTAGTTTATTTGTAGGTTTTGCGGTAGTCGTGATGTATGCCACATTAGGCTGTGCATGGCTAATCATGAAAACCGAAGGAGATTTACAGCAAACCATGTATCGCATTATGCCGAAAATGATGTGGGTATTGTTGGCGGTATTTATCGGCGTGTTGGTATTTTCACCGATGGTTGAACCAAGTTTTGCAGAGCGTTGGTTTAGTATGCCGAATATAGTGTATTTTGCGGTGATGGCTGTGGCGACATTTGCAATTTTTTATCTCAATCTGACCGCTTGTAAACAACGCAACGATAAAAAACCGTTTATCTATACCTTTTTATTGATGTTATTGGCGTTTGTCGGATTAGTACTCAGCTTATTCCCCTATATTATTCCGCCGTCAATCGACATTTGGCAGGCTTCCGCCCCACGTTCCAGCCAAATGTTCGCCTTGGTTGGCGCGTTAATTTTTATTCCGATTATTATTGCTTATACGATTTTGTCTTATTGGGTGTTCCGAGATAAAGTACGTGTCGGTGATGAGGGGTATCATTGATGGCGGTTAAAATGAAATTAAGTTCGACCCAATGGTTTATTCTGCTTTGGCTTGTGGGCTTTACTGGTTTAGCGGTAATTGCAGGACTATTTAAAGTATTATTATATTTTGCTTATTAATTTATCGGAGTAAAGAAATGAAACAACCTTCGATTGTATTAGTTCATGGTTTCTGGGGCGGTGCGGCACATTGGGCAAAAGTGATTGTTCAGTTACGCAAGCACGGCTTTGAGAAAATTTATGCGGTAGAAAATCCACTCACTTCATTGGCAGATGATGCCGAACGTACACGTAAAATGGTACAAAGCATTGATGATGACGTTGTGCTTGTTGGACATTCTTACGGTGGAGAAGTCATTACTGAAATGGGGAATTTACCCAATGTCAAAGCCTTGGTTTATATTGCCGCCTTTGCACCTGATGCAAATGAAAGTGCAGGGGCGATTAGCGCAGCAAATCCGCCCGCAGCTTTTTCAAGTATAGAGCCTGATGCGGATGGTTTCTTATGGATAAATAAAGCGAAATATCAAGAGAGTTTCTGCCAAGATTTAGATAATGATGAGGCATTTGTCTTAGCCGTCACGCAAAAACCAGCCAAAGCAACTACATTTGGTGATACCGTTACGGATCCTGCATGGAAATATAAGCCAAGTTTTTATCAAATTTCGACCGAAGATCGAATGATCAGCTTAGTTAATCAAGAAATGATGAGTGAAAGATTAAATGCTCGCAAAATCATTCGCCTTGACGCAAGCCACGCCTCGCTTTCTTCAAGAGCGGAAGAAGTAGCAAACTTAATCATTGAAGCTACAAAAATTTAATGATGTATAGCCTCCGGTTTTTTTAGAAACTGGAGGTTATTTTTAGATGTTTATGATTAGGGTAAAATGATCAGGATTTTTTATAAACCTAATAACATAACGCTATGTACAAATACACCAAACTCACCCAGCACCTTAAACATCTGATTGAAACAGGTGAGCTGAAACCGCACGAAAAATTGCCTTCCTTGCGAGATCAGGTACAACGTTCGGGATTGAGTTTGATGACGGTATTAAACGCCTATCAAGAGTTAGAAGCTCAAGGGCTGATTTATTCGGTGCAGAAGAGCGGTTATTTTGTTGCACCTTTTTACCCATCTTCTCGTCCGCACGCCAACAGTGAAATTAGGTTGAACAAACAAGTCGAGATTAATTCGTTGGTGTTTCGTTATCTAAAATCCATTCAAGCTACGGATATTGTACCTCTAGGGTCGCCTTTTCCGAGCCACGATTATCTCAATCCGCCTAAATTGCTGCAAATTCTAAGCCAGCTTAGCCGTGATAGAACGCGAATTGAGCCACAGCCTGTGTTGTCGGGCAATGTGGAATTGCGTAAATTAATCGCACAACGTTACCGCTTGCAAGGTATTCCTACGCAAGCCGATGATATTGTGATTACGTCCGGCTGTTTAGACGCGCTGAACCTTTCGCTACAAGCCTTAACGCAACAGGGCGATTATATTTTATTACAACAGACGGTATTTTATGGGGCGTGGCAGATTGCGGAAAAGTTAGGTTTAAATGTTGTTACTTTGCCCGACCACCCAAGCGGTTTTGACCTTGTGGCATTTGAGCAAGCCTTACAGCGTTATCCGATCAAGGTTTGTTGGTTTATGCTCAACTGCCACAATCCGCTGGGGTTTACCGTTAGCCCTGAAATCAAACAGCAGATTGGGGAATTGTTGGCTCAATATCAAGTGCATTTAATTGAAGACGATGTGTATCAAGAGCTTTATTATCGGGGAGAAAAGCCGTTGCCGATGAAGGCGTTTGACGCACAAAACTGGGTGCTACATTGTTCTTCTTTTTCTAAGATTTTAGGGGCAAATTTCCGTATCGGCTGGGTTCACGCAGGGCAATTTGCCGATAAAATCCAACATTTGCAACTGATGAGTACTATTTCTGCCAATGGTTTAATTCAACAAGCCTTGGTGGAATTTATCTCTAATCACCACTATGAAAAACATTTGCGAAACCTTCGTCGTCATTTAGAAAAGAATAAAAAGCAGTGTTTGGACTATTTACGTCAGCACTTGCCTGCAAGTTGTCCTATCGAACACCACAGCAGTGGCTATTTCCTTTGGATTCACTTGCCCGAGCATTTGGATAGTATGCAGATTTATCAACAGTTACTCGAAGAAAAAATCAGTATCAGCCCGAGTGAGCTTTTTACCTTGTCTACTTCGCAGCATAAAGGGATTAGGGTTAATTGTTCGTTTGCTTGGAGCCAAGGGATCGAACAGGGGTTAGGGGTTTTGGTGAGAGCTTTGGCAAAATAGCGGTTACTTCATAGAAACTTTTTGCACCTGTTTCATTATGCCCGTGAATATTTGATCCCGTACATTTTCATCTATCTGTTTGGGTAATGTTGTTGCTACGCTATCAATGGTTTCTTGTATTGTATCGCAAATTTGCTCTATCACTTGTTTCATATCACTTGAACTAAATCCGACAAACTTAGCTGTGGCATAGAAATGTTCAGCATAAATTTTATTCCAATGCCATTTTTTCCCTTTTTGTGTACTACGCAAGCTCATTGCCATTTGCAATTCGCTGTGATGCCAACCTTTTCCACCTAACATTGGATAAGCAGAAAGTACGTCATACACAGGGGATAAGTGATAACGCCCTTGTTTCTCAATAGCGAGAGAAAAGTTTTTAGCGTGCCCATCAATGGCAGCCAGTAGCCAAAATAGAAATTGAGTTTGCATAAATTGACGGCGATCGTTGGGATTACTGGAATAGAGCAACTTATTCATCATATCCCCAATACCAATTCCACCATCACTTTCATATTTTTGCGTTGGCGATAAGCCGAATGCCTGACAGAAATCTTCGTAGGGTAAACGTAAAAAATAACTGCCATCTTGGCTAAGACGGCGATCAAAACGTTCAACCGCCAATGCCCGTATATCATTCATTTCCAATAATTCAACGTTTGCCGAAGGGATATTGAAGGCAGAAAATAATCTCAAACAAACAAGTTCGTTATCTACACTTTTTGACAGATCAAGCAGATGTTTAGGGGTACGAATTTCGCCCATAGGCAATTTGAAAATATGCGTTGTCGGGGTCAATCCGTGTGGTAATTTCCATTTGCCGTTATGCCAAAGCAGAGCTGTTTTTTCTTGTGCACCGGCAATAGAAATTCTGAAGTCCTGATTATTATCAATCATACCAAGTGGGGCATTGTATTGATAACTTTGTAGAATTTTCGCCATTTCGCTTTCGTTTAATTCTGTAGCTTGAATTATTCGATGATTAGGAATTTGTTCATCTTCCCCTAAAAGAGTAATTGCACCAGCCGCATCTCGACCAATTTTAGCAAGTAAGTCAAAAGGTTGTTGTGTTTCTGCATTAAATCTTGTCGCAATTCTTGCTCGAATTTGAGGATTATCGGGCAGTAAATTATCAAAGAAATTAATCACTTCTTTGCCTTGATATGTTGCTCTTTGCAAGGGCATAGAAAGGGAAATCGGGCGAGCTAATGGGGAATTTAGCCAACTTTCAGCATAGGTAAAATGGTGGGAACCCGATAAAGTGCGGTCAAAATACCCAACCATTTCGCCATTCATTAATACTCTTAATCGCATTACCATTCATCATTCCCCGTTGTTTTTTCAGGGCGAGGTTGGATATGTAGTTCATAGCCTAAGCCTGAAAGTAACTTGAACAATGTTTCAATAGTGGCTTTATCGGTTTTTTTCTCAAAGGTGGAAATCGTGGCTTGCCGTAAAGCTACTTGATTTGCTATTTGCATTTGAGAAAGCTTTTTTTGCTTACGAATATCGCGTAGGCTATTTCCAAGCATATCTGGTGTCGTGATTAACATATTTCTTCCAAATTTATTTTATACTAAGTGAAGTATAATTTATGAAATATACGCTGTAAAGTATAATCATGATTTTATACTTTATAGCGTATATAAAGAACGTAATATAATACATAGAAATGTAGGCTAGATATTACTAGGATCTCACTAAAATTAAGAAAAATATCGTGATTGGTGAGTAAGAGAATAGAGGCAGTACATTTTCTTTAAAAAATCAAACCGCTTGTTGATTAATTTTTATCGCTATATAATTTTAAATATAATGATTTGAGTTAATTATAGGAGACATTGTATGAAAAAATTCCTTTCCGCATTCGCTTTGTTGGCGTTTGTGACAAGTGGTGTGTATGCCAATGAACAGCCGAACAGTACGCATTTTGGCGATTTGCCTAAAGCTGAAAGCGTGCAAAAAATTATCAGTGCAGGTAATCCAAGTGATGTTGTGTTACTTGCTGTTGCCCCTGAAAAATTAGCTGGGTTTGCCGGCTTTAAAATGCAATCTTCAGCAGGAAAGTTATTTCCTGAGACGTTACAGAAATTAGAAACGCTAGGGAGAGTATCGGGTAAAAATAGTAGTTTATCGCCTGAAAAAATTGTAGCGTTATCCCCTGACTTGATTGTCGATGTGGGTAATGTGTCACCAAACTATCTTGATCAGGCAAAGAAAACTCAAGCTCACACTCAAGTGCCTTATGTTTTATTGGACGGTAAACTTGAACGTACCCCAGAACTGTTACGTGAATTAGGTAAAATCGTGGGACAAGCGAAACAGGCTGAAACCTTAGCAAACTATGCGGAAGAAACCTTAAAACAAGCGGTCGGTTCTGCGAAAAATATTACAAAAACTGCTTATCTTGCACGGGGTGCCGATGGCTTGGAAACGGGCTTTAAAGGTTCAATCCATACAGAAGCGATGGAACTGGTCGGGTTGAAAAATGTGGCAGAAGGGGATCATAAAGGTTTAGCGAAAGTGTCAATGGAACAGCTTTTACAATGGAACCCTGACATCATTTTTACGCAATTTCCTGAGTTTTATCAAATGATTTGGGAAACACCGCAATGGCAAGCACTAGATGCGGTGAAAAATAAGCAAGTCTATTTAATCCCGCATCAGCCTTTCGGTTGGTTAGACTCGCCACCAAGTTTAAATCGCTTGTTAGGTATGAAATGGCTACAACATCATTTATCAGGTGGTGAGCCGAAGGCATTTATTCCTGAGTTAAAAACCTTTTACAAGTTGTTCTATCATATTGATTTAACTGACGCACAGGCTAACGAATTATTACCGCAAGGCAGATAAATTTTCGGTTGAAATAATGTCCAAACGGTCGCTACTGTCATTAAGTTTGCTCTTATTACTGGCTATTTTGCTTTCGCTTAATCTCGGAAAGTATCCGATTTCGCCGACAGCACTGTGGCAAGCGGTCGTTTGTGCTTTCTCTACCGAATGCGAAACAAACCAAGTCCAAACGGTGTTATGGCATATTCGAGTGCCACGCATTATTGTTGCTTGCTTAGTCGGGGCTGCATTAGCTTGTGCAGGGGCAACTTATCAGGGGATGTTTAAAAACCCGTTGGTTTCCCCCGATATTTTAGGCGTATCGGCAGGGGCAGGTTTTGGGGCTTCGCTAGCGATTTTTTGCAATTTGCCAATGTGGTATGTGCAACTGTTTGCATTTATTGGTGGCATTAGTGCGGTATTGTTGGTAACTGTAATTGCCAGTACCCATCGAGAGCGAGATCCTGTTCTTGTGCTTGTCCTATCGGGCATTGCTATCGGTTCATTATTAGGCGCAGGCATTTCGTTATTAAAAATCTTAGCAGACCCTTTCACCCAACTGCCGAGTATCACCTTTTGGTTGCTAGGCAGTTTAACAGCAGTCAATCTTGATGATGTACTGCAACTGACCCCATTGATATTGCTTGGCATATTGCCTATTTTTCTGCTTCGTTGGCGGTTGAATTTGCTTTCCCTTGATGAAGAAGAAGCACAAGCCCTTGGCGTGTCGGTCAAGCGTATTCGTTATCTATTGATCATTTTCACCACACTTTGTACAGCAAGTGCAGTATCAATCACAGGGATCATCGGCTGGGTAGGATTAGTTGTGCCACACATTGCCCGATTGTTAGTGGGAGCAAATTTTACTCGTTTACTGCCCACATCGATTTTATTGGGCGCGAGTTTTCTCGTTATCACCGATACGCTTGCTCGTACCGTTGCTCAAATTGAAATTCCGTTAGGTATTTTGACTTCAATTTGTGGTGCGCCGTTTTTTCTCTATCTGTTATTGAGAAAGTCACGATGAATTGGATACTGGAAACGAAAAACCTAACGATTGGCTATGCTGGTCAGCCTTTGATCTCAGGGATCGATTTTCGTCTAGGAACAAATGACATCTGCTGTGTGTTAGGGGCAAATGGGGCAGGGAAAAGTACCTTTTTACGCACGTTATTGGGTACTCAAGCAAAATTGCACGGGGAAATTTTCTTTGCAAACCAACCGCTTGTTACGTATTCACCGCAACAGTTAGCCCAACAAATTGCCTATGTGCCACAAGCGCATCAAAGTTTATTTCCCTTTACGGTGGAAGAGATGGTCTTAATGGGGCGTTCGGCTTATCTAAAATGGTATCAAAGCCCTAGCCATAAAGATAAACAACTTGCTTTTAACGCATTGGAACAGCTAAATATTGTACATTTAGCTCAACGTTACTATCCACAATTAAGCGGTGGCGAAAAACAGTTAGTGTTGATAGCCAGAGCTATTGCCCAGCAAGCCAAAATGTTGATTATGGACGAACCGACTTCAAGCCTTGATTTCGGTAATCAAATTCGTCTGCTGAACCAAATTAAACAGCTACATCAACAAAATATGGCATTACTGATCACCACACATCATCCACAGCATGCCGATTACCTTGCAGATAGCGTTGTGATTTTAGATAAACAACATCAGCCATCCTTTCAACAAGGGGAAAAAGCCACTATGCTCACCCTTCATCAACTAGCCAAAACTTATCGTATTGATACGGCGAGTTTGGCTCAACATTTACCTTTTAAGGAATAACATGAATTCATTCTACGACATTGATTTTGCCCAACTTTATAAACAACACCTGATTGCGTGCCGTTATCACGATGTTACCGCTGAGAAATGGGATAAAAAAGCGGTTAAGTTTGCTGAAACGTTTGTTGAAAAAGAGAACAGTTATACCCGTCAATTTCTAGATAAAATGAAGATTGAACCAACAGATAGCGTATTGGATATTGGCTCAGGGCCGGGAACGCTTGCCATTCCCCTAGCCCGTTTATGCAAACAAGTTTACGCCTTAGATTTTAGCGAAGGTATGTTGCAATTATTGGCTCGTTATCAACAACAGCTAGGGCTATCTAATATTATCCCCATTCACAAATCGTGGAACGATCCTTGGGATGATGTACCTCAGGCTGATATTGTGATCGCTTCTCGCTCAACGTTAGTGGCGGATCTTGATGAGATGATCGATAAATTATCGGCAAAAGCCAAAAAACGAGTTTATCTTACCGCAATTACTCAGCCCCATTTTTTAGATAGCGGTATTTTTGATGCGATTGAACGTGATGCGTTAGGGTTTCCAACTTATATCTATCTGTTAAACCGCCTTTATCAACGAGGTATTCAAGCGGAGCTTTCCTTCTTACAAGGTGCGGAAGGGGAATTTCAAGGAGAAACATACCAAGATCTGCAAAATGCCGTAGAGTTTTCTCTCGGAGCATTAACGGAATTAGAGCGACAAAAGTTGCAAGCGTTTTATCAGCAAAAACAGCAATCCCGACAAAAAATCAGCCACGGTCAAGCCCGTTGGGCGTTTATTTCGTGGCAGGTGTAAAATATCGACAAATACAAGCGGTGTGATTTTGCAAATTTTTTGCAAGAACGCACCGCTTGTAGCATTTTTTCCTTGTCGTTTTAAGAATAGTGTGTCAGGAAAAAAATAGATGAAATGTTTTTGGCGTAGTATGTGTGATCAAATTGTGATCGTTGTCACATTTCTAATGTTGTATTTAACAATCCCGTTTACTTTATTTACACAAATAACTAGAATGTGTCGCCTTTCGGCATATTATCAATAATTGATTATAGGACTCCCTTATATGTTGTGGTTTTTATTCTGCGTAGCCGTATTAATTCTAGGCTACTTCGTTTACGGTAAAATCATCGAAAAAATCTTCGTGATCAACCCGAAAAAAACAACACCTGCATACTCAATGCAAGACGGTGTTGACTATGTGCCAATGTCGAAAAAACGTATTTGGCTTATTCAGTTATTAAACATTGCAGGAACAGGCCCAATTTTTGGTCCTATCCTTGGTGCGTTATACGGGCCTGTTGCAATGCTTTGGATCGTATTAGGTTGTATCTTCGCCGGTGCGGTACACGACTACTTCTGTGGGATGTTAAGTGTGCGTAACGGCGGTGCATCAATGCCTAACTTGGCGGGTAAATATTTAGGTCGTCCAGTTAAAGCATTTATCAACCTTTTAGCCGTTGTATTACTCCTTCTTGTTGGCGTGGTATTCGTTGCAAGTCCGGCACAATTATTAAGTACCATTACTATTGATGTATTTGGTGCTTCAGCAGGCACACTTTCTTTAGATAATGCTGAAGAAATTGCACAAACTGCCGCAGCAGCTGCAAGCGATATCACAGTATGGGGTATGGACAAACCTACCGTTATTGCAGTTTGGACAACTATCATCTTCTGTTACTACATTCTTGCAACCTTATTACCTATTGACAAAATCATCGGTCGTATCTATCCGTTCTTCGGTGCGTTATTACTCTTTATGTCTATTGGTATGGTATATGGTCTAATGACTAGCCACTTTAGCGTGACTGATCCAGTAGATTTCTTCCGTACGGTAGATGGCATGAGCTTCGAGAAGTTCTTTGAAAACTTCCAAGTGAAAGGTGATGTACCAATTTGGCCTTTATTATTCTTAACCATCTCTTGTGGTGCACTATCAGGCTTCCATGCAACACAAACGCCATTAATGGCCCGTTGTGCTCAAAACGAAAGCGAAGGTCGCTTTATTTTCTACGGTGCGATGATTGCTGAAGGTGTGATTGCATTAATCTGGTGTATGGTTGGCTTAGCATTCTATGAAAATCCACAAGCGTTACAAGATGCAATTGCAGCAGGTTCACCGTCTAAAGTCGTTTATGATTCATCACTCTACTTCTTAGGCTTCGTGGGCGGTATCTTTGCGGTATTAGGCGTGGTAGTATTACCTGTGACTTCGGGCGATACAGCTTTCCGTGCAGCACGTTTAATTATTGCGGAATTCTTCCATATTGAACAAAAAACCTTTGCAAAACGTTTAATGATCTGTATCCCATTATTTGCGATCGGTTTCATTGTTTCAAAAATCGACTTCAGTATCTTATGGCGTTACTTCACTTGGGCAAACCAAACCACAGCAATGGTCATGTTATGGACAGCGGCGGCGTACTTATACCGCTACAATAAATTCCACTGGGTATGTACTATTCCTGCGGCATTTATCAGTACTGTTTCGTTTACCTTCCTTGCCTACAACAAAATCGGCTTCGGCTTAGATTATCAATTATCTGTATGGATTGGTTTAGGCTTAACGGTTGCGTGCTTAGTGGCATTCTTCACCCTGATCAAGCGTGAAGGTCAAGAAGACCCGGATGTTTATGTGGATGACACAGTAAAAGCATAATTTACATTAACGTGATGAGGGGCGAGGTTTTCGCCCCTTAGTTTTAGGAACAAAATGCTCTTTTTCGACACCCACACCCATCTCGACTATCTCGCTCAAGATCTTCAGCTTTCCGTTTCGAAATTGGTTGCCAATGCCAAAGCAGAAAAGGTAGAACGTATTCTTGTCGTCGCGATTTCTGCAAAAAATTTTGCAAATGTGACCGCTTGTAGTCGGGCTGAACCGAAGTACGTGGTATACGGATTAGGGTTGCATCCGCTTTATATTGAGCAACACGGTCGAGCTGATTTGGATTTATTAGAACAACGTTTAAACGAAAGAGATCCTTACTGTACGGCGATTGCTGAGATTGGTTTGGAAAAAGCGGTTGATAGTCTAATTACCCCACAATGTTGGCAAAAACAGTGTGAATTTTTAGAAGCTCAATTATCTTTCGCTAAGCGGTTTAGTTTGCCGGTTAATTTACATTCACGTAAAAGCCATGATGCATTGGCGCCTTTTTTAAAAAAAGCACAATTAACCCGAACCGGTGTTGTGCATGGTTTTGCCGGTAGTTACGATCAAGCGAAGCGTTTTGTCGATCTCGGTTATAAAATCGGTGTGGGCGGAACGATTACTTATCAACGTGCGAATAAAACCCGTGAAGCTATCCGTAAATTGCCACTCGACAGTCTAATCTTAGAAACTGATGCGCCCGATATGCCGGTGTTCGGTTATCAAGGACAACCGAACCGCCCCGAACGTTTGCGAGTAAGCTTCGACGCTTTATGCCAATTAAGAATGGAACGACCTGAACAGATTGCAGAAACGATTTGGCAAACCAGTGAAACGTTATTTTGGTTAGGCTCGAGCTAAAGTCCAAACCTGAATTTCTTCTACTCCGTGTTTCAATAATTCTGTACAAATTACATTCATGGTTGAGCCTGTGGTGACTACATCATCGACAATCGCAATGTGCTTATAGGCTGTATTCGATTGATAAATAAAAGCTCCGCGCAAATTACGGCGACGTTCTTGCGCGGTGAGTTCTCGTTGCGGTTTTGTTGCTTTAGTCCGTTGTAAACTTTTTGTATCCAGTGGGATGGCTAATAGTTCGGAGAGTTTACGAGCAAGTAATTCTGCTTGGTTATAACCTCGCATCCAATGTCGTTGCCAAAATAACGGAACAGGAATAATCACTTCGGGTAAACGGAGAAAATGTTCTCGCTGAGCATTGCGGATCGCTAGTAGTAACAATCGGGATAACATTTGATCAAGATAATCCTGTTGTTGAAATTTAAAGCGGTGAATCCAGTCTGCAAGCGGTGGTTTATAGTCGGAAATTTGCACAATTCGATGCCATTTAGGTTCATTACGTAAACAGTTGCCACAAGTAAGAGAATAGTTTGGTAAGCTAGCACCGCAATGACCGCAATAGGGCGTTTGTCGCAGCTCACGATAACAACGACTACAAATACCGTGGGACGGAATTGAAAGTGTTGCTTGGCAGTGAAAGCAACGAAATCCCCAAATATTCATGATGATTTTCTCTTTTTGATTTTTGTTAAACTCTAGCAATTTTTCGGGCATCATTTCGGAGAATTTTTGTGACGTAAATCGAAAAAAGAGTAAAATCATTCGAAATTAAAATAGGAGATATTATGAGTATTCTGCAGCATCCGATTAAAATTGTTTTCTTTGATATTGACGATACCCTTTTCTATAAAAAAGAGCATAGAATTCCGGATTCTATTATCAATGAGGTGCTTCCGCGTCTACGAGCTAAAGGTATTATTCCTGCGATAGCAACCGGACGTACGTTCGGAGCTTTGCCAAAAGAATTGAAACCGTTGATCGGTGCTAACGGTTTTGAATTATTTGTGACGACAAACGGACAATATAATCTATATAAAGGCGAAATTATCAGTGAATATCTATTAAGCACCGATAGGGTTGAACGTATTGTGACTCGTTTACAATCTTTGAATATAGAATACGCTTTTGTCACGCATGATGAAATTGCGGTTTCTCATAGTTCTGCAGAAGTTGAGAAATCGTTACGTCCGATTAAAGAAGATTATATTGTTGATCCGAATTACTACTTAAATCATAACGTTATTCAAGTCCTTGCTTTCTTTCCTGAATCTCGTACTGCAGAAGTGGTGGCTGCAGGAGTATTGGAAGACGATTTGAAAGAAGTTCGCTGGCATGAATATTCGGTCGATCTACTGAATAAATACAATTCGAAAGCGCGTGGTATTCAAGACGTTTTAACATTTTTTAAAATCGGTATTGAAAATGCAATGGCGTTTGGTGATGGTTTAAACGATTTAGAAATGCTGTCTACTGTCGGATTTGGTGTTGCGATGGGAAATGCCGAGTCAGCATTGAAGGCTGTGGCAGATTATGTCACCTTGCCGATTCAAGAAGACGGGGTCTTAGACGCATTACAAAAATTGAATGTAATTTAACTTGAAGGGTTTTGTAAACAAATATAAACTATTGTCGTCTAAATACATTGGTAAGGCTATCTTTAGGGTAGCCTTAATTTTATAACAACGAGAATACAATGGACTATAAAATATTATTTTCAACTGTTACGATGGGACTTTCAGTTTCAGTTGCCGCAAATCAAGAACAACAGATCATTGCTGAACGTTTAAATGATCAACGCATTCAAACCGAAAATACAGTTACACAAATCCCACCGGTAGCAGCACCTAAAAAAGAGGGTGAGGGTAAAAAAGAAAATGCTCAAACCATTTCAATGACCAAGGAGGAGCTGGTCAACCATCCCGATTTAGTTGTGCGTGCGTTAATTCCTGCCTTACAACAAGGAAACGGAGATAACGTGGAATTGCTTTATCCGATTTATCAAAAAATCCCGACGCAATACCACTTACCAATATTTAATAAATGGTCTGAAGCGATCTTAGCAAAAAGGGCGCGAGATTACACAATGTCTATTCGTTTATATCGAGAGATACTCGCTGAGAATGCCAATATGGCGGAAGTGCGTTTTCAGTTAGCCGTTGTGTTATTTGAAAATAATGAATTAGAAGCCGCGGAAGATCAGTTCAAAAAATTGCGTTCGGAAGTCAAATCACCGCAAGATCAGGCATTCTTAGATCAATTTTTAGAAGCGATTACTCGTAAAGATCGTTGGACATTTAATGCGGGTTTGACCTATCTTAACGATCCAAACATTAACAATGCACCAAAAGCCGGTACGCGCTACGGCAACTGGATGGCGCCAAAACGTGAGTCGGCGGAAGGCTTGGGATTTAACATCAATATTGGTAAAGAGTGGTCTTGGGGAAACGGTTTTTTTAATGAATTACGCCTCAACTCCAACGGTAAATATTATTGGGATAACAAAAAATTTAATGAAATTACCGGTCGAGGCAGTTTAGGTGTTGGGTTCCAAAATGCTAAAACAACATTAGTGTTGCTGCCTTTTATAGAACAAACTTTATATGCGGGTGGTTCCAGACAAAGCGATACTCTTAAACGTTTTTCTAAAGCAGGTGGCGCCGGCTTGGAAAGTAGTTATTGGCTGACGCCCAAGTGGCAATTAAACGGAAATTACGAATATGCGGAGCAGCGTTATACAACACGTAAGCATTTAAACGGTAATTATCATTTTGTTTCTGCCGGGGTGGTTTATTTAGCGAGTGCAAAACAATATTGGTTTATGAATTTAAGCTATAATCGCACGGCAACCCGAGATCGGGATGACAGTTTTTTCCGCCGTGGAGTAAATTTTGGATGGGGACAAGAGTGGAGTAAAGGTCTATCGACCCGTTTTTCGATTAGTTTGGCCCAAAAACGTTATAAAGCGCCGATGCCGATTTTTGGTATTACCCAACGTAATAAAGAATATGGCTTCCAAGCTTCCGTGTGGCACAGAGCTATACATTGGCAAGGAATTACTCCGCGTTTGACTTATCATTTCAACCGTACCCGTAGTAATCATGTTTTCTATAGCTATGATAAACATAGAGTATTTTTAGAACTCAGCAAACAGTTCTGATTTTTCTGACATAAAGGGGGGCGTAATCAAATCAAAGCCCTCTTTTCTTCTCTTGTTTTCTTCTAAACTATTTTGTGATCTGGATCACACTTTGGGAACGTTCCCATTGATACTTTATCATTCAATTCTATAATGCGCTCCAATTCTTCCCTCCATTCCAAGGAAACTCCTATGGCTAAAAAACAAAAAGTGGATCCACAAAATGTGGATAAGTTAATTGAGTACATCGGTGGTCGTGACAATATTGTAACCGTTACTCACTGTATTACTCGTTTACGCTTTGTATTAAATGATGAAAGTAAAATTGACGGTAAAGCGATTGAAGCATTACCAATGGTAAAAGCGAATTTCTCAACCGGTGGTCAATATCAAGTCGTTATTGGTCAGGAAGTCGGTGATTATTACAAAGTGGTATTAGAAAAAACCGGTTTATCCAGTGTAGATAAAGAGCAGGTTAAAGCTGCTGCTCGCCAAAACCAGAAATGGTATGAAAGCTTGATTTCACATATGGCGGATATTTTTATCCCATTATTACCAGCGCTTATCAGTGGGGGTTTAATTTTAGGTTTCCGAAATGTGATCGGTGACATTAAAATGTTTGAAGATGGCACGAAAACCTTAGTTGAAATCAGCGCATTCTGGTCGAGTATGCACAGTTTCTTATGGTTGATCGGTGAAGCGATCTTCTTCTTCCTACCTGTCGGTATTTGTTGGTCTATTGCCCGTAAAATGGGAACTTCGCCAATTTTAGGAATCGTACTTGGTGTTACCTTAGTGTCATCGCAATTAATGAATTCCTATGCACTCGGCTCACAAGTGCCGGAAGTCTGGGACTTCGGTTTCTTCTCAATTGAAAAAGTCGGTTATCAAGCGCAAGTTATCCCGGCGATTATGGCTGGTTTAACGCTTTCGTATATTGAGCGCTTTTTAACTAAAATTGTACCGGATTTCTTAAATTTGATTATCGTGCCGGTAACTTCAATTATTTTAGCAGTATTCCTTGCTCACTCTATCATCGGTCCTATCGGTCGTGAAATCGGTAATGGCGTAGCCTATGTAGTGAAAGCAACAATGACCG
This sequence comes from Glaesserella sp., assembly GCF_041814905.1. Classification (NCBI taxonomy): domain Bacteria; kingdom Pseudomonadati; phylum Pseudomonadota; class Gammaproteobacteria; order Pasteurellales; family Pasteurellaceae; genus Glaesserella; species Glaesserella sp. Next base: position 29,878 of record NZ_JBGXYA010000015.1, read on the forward strand.
GTGAATTTGCACCAATCGGTGCAGCACTCTTTGGCTTCTTGTATGCGCCGTTAGTTGTAACGGGTGTTCACCAAACCTCGCTTGCGATCGATATGCAGATGATTCAAAGTATTGGCGGTACGCCGGTATGGCCTTTAATTGCGCTATCAAATATCGCTCAAGCATCTGCGGTGGTCGCCATCATTATCATGACCAAAAAGGCCACCGTACGTGAAGTTGCCGTTCCTGCTGCACTTTCTGCTTATTTAGGTGTAACAGAACCGGCAATGTATGGTGTGAACTTAAAATACCGTTTCCCGATGCTTTGCGCGATGACTGGTTCTGCGAGTGCTGCGTTAGTGTGTGGATTTGCAGGTGTGTTAGCAAGCAGTATCGGTGTCGGTGGTTTACCGGGTATTCTTTCTATTCAACATCAATTTTGGGGAACCTTCGCCATTGCAATGTTAGTTGCGATTGCCGTACCGATTGTATTGACAATGATCGTCTATAAACGCAAAGAAGCGGCGGGTACCTTAGAATAAATTTCTCTCTGTGCTCCTCTTGTCAAAGAGAGGAGCAACAAGCGGTAAGATAGCGTTAAAATTTTACAAATTTCTTTTCTGCCTTGAAAAAGAGGAAGAATGGGATTTAGAAGGAAAGCAATATGAATAACAATTGGTGGAAAAACGGGGTGATTTATCAGATTTACCCGAAAAGCTTTCAAGATACAACCGGCTCAGGAACCGGCGATATTCAAGGGATTATCAAACGTCTTGACTACTTACAAACTCTTGGCATTGACGGTATTTGGATTACGCCGATGTATGTATCGCCGCAAGTCGATAACGGCTACGATATCGCGGATTACCGTAATATTGACCCAAGTTACGGCACAATGGCGGATTTTGAGCAACTGATTGCCGAAGCGCATAAACGTAATATCCGCATTGTGATGGATATGGTGTTCAACCACAGCTCCACGTTCCATGAGTGGTTCAAACAAGGTGAAGATCCAAATAGCGAATACCACGATTATTACATTTGGCAAGATCAGCCGACTAACTGGCAATCTAAGTTTGGCGGAAATGCTTGGAAATGGTCGGATAAAGCACAAAAATATTATTTGCATCTATTCGCCCCGGAACAGGCGGATTTAAACTGGGAAAATCCTAAACTGCGCGCCGAGTTGTACGATATTTGCCATTTCTGGGCGGAAAAAGGTGTGGATGGTTTACGTTTGGACGTGGTGAATTTGATTTCCAAACCGGAAAAATTTGAAGACGATTTTGAAGGTGACGGACGCCGTTTCTATACTGACGGACCGAAAATCCATCAATATCTGCAAGAGTTAAACCAAAATGCATTGAAACCGTTTGGTTTGATGTCGGTAGGTGAAATGTCTTCCACCAAACTGGAACATTGCCAACGTTACGCCAACTTAGACGGTACGGAATTGTCGATGACCTTTAACTTCCACCATCTCAAAGTGGATTATCCGAACGGCGAAAAATGGACTTACGCCAAACCGGATTATGTCGAACTGAAGTCGATTTTCAACTATTGGCAGAACGGCATGCACAACAAAGCCTGGAATGCATTGTTCTGGTGCAATCACGACCAACCTCGCATAGTGTCCCGTTTCGGTGACGAAGGTGAATTGCGCACCACATCAGCCAAAATGTTAGCCATGTTATTGCACGGAATGCAAGGCACACCGTACATCTATCAAGGTGAAGAAATCGGTATGACTAACCCGAACTTTTCATCGATTGAAGAATATCGCGACGTAGAAAGCTTAAATGCCTATCAAGCGTTAACCGACAAGCGGTTAGATTCGGCCAAAATTTTGCAAATTTTAGCGCAGAAATCCCGCGATAACTCCCGTACGCCGGTACAATGGGATGCCTCTAAAAACGCAGGTTTTACCAGCGGTACACCGTGGATTGATGTGGCTAAAAATTATACCGAAATTAACGTAGAACAAGCGCTGGCAGATAAAAATTCGGTGTTCTATACCTATAAAGCATTAATTGCGTTACGCAAACAGCTTGCAGTATTCACCGACGGAAATTATCAGGACCTCTTGCCGGAACACCCGTCCGTATGGGCTTATAGACGCGCGACAACAACGGAAAAATTGGTGGTTGTTGCTAACCTTAGTAGTGAAGCGCAATTTGTGGAATTACCGTTAGAAGGTGAATTGCTGTTTAACAACTATGACGAAGCCGAGCGAAAAGATAACTGTATCTTGCTAAAACCATATCAAGGTCTCTATTTCTATCAAAAATAGTCGTAACAAGCGGTCGGAATCGCATGATATTTTGCAAATTACAGATAGGCAGCCATGGAGGTTGCCTCTTTTTTCTGTTTGCAGTGAAAAAATCAGAGAATTACATTCAAATTTGGCTTATTATTTGTGCCGACAATAAACGCTTTTAAGGATAGTACTATGCAGCACATTGATTTTGACCCGAATGGCTATTTTTATGACGGCTTTAACCCATGGTTTGAGACGCACACAACCGTCGCTAAAATGCTAGGTGCGCCGAAGCGCCAGCAATATTTGCCGTTTGTGAAGGTCGTTAAACAAAATGAGCCGATCAATATCGCTCTTTTTGAATATAGCCAGCATATTCACCAGTGGCAATTAACCCTTGAAGACGGGCAATATTTCAATGGAGAAGTCGCGGATAATCAGATCCATTTGCCGATGGATCTGCCGCTTGGCTATCATCAACTACAATTCGGGCAAGATCATTGTCGGGTGATTGTTACGCCGGAAACCGCATTCCAACCGGAAGCATTACAACAGCAGAAAAAATTGTGGGGGGCGATTGTTCAGCTCTATACGTTGCGCTCCGAACAAAACTGGGGAGTTGGGGATTTCGGTGATCTACAACAATTTTTAACTTATATTGCACAAAAAGGCGGCGATTTTGTCGGTTTAAATCCGATTCACTCATTATTTCCGGCAAATCCGGAAAGTGCTAGTCCGTATAGTCCGTCTTCCCGTTTGTGGCAGAACATTATCTATATTGATGTGCCTGCGATTGAGGCGTTCCAAGCCAGTAAAGCAGGGCAAAAATGGTTTAAAACTAAAAAAGTCCAACAGCAGTTGGAGCAAATGCGTGACAAAGATTATGTCGACTATTCGCAAGTGATGGCATTGAAATTACAGGGCTTACACTTTGCTTATGAACAATTTAAGCAACAAGATCAACGCGAATTTGAACAATTTATTGCCGAGAGCGGCGAGCCGCTTAAAGTGCAAGGAACTTTCGACGCATTACATCAATGGCTGTCTTCACAGTTTGAAGAACAATGGGGTTGGAATAGTTGGCAAACAGAATACCAAGATTATCGTACTGACAGTGTTGCACAATTTCAAACGGAACAGCATGATTTGATTCGTTTTTATATGTGGACGCAATTTGTTGCGCAACAACAGCTAAAAGCCTGTAATCAGTTGGCCAAAACATTAAAAATGGCGGTTGGGTTTTATCGTGACTTAGCGGTGGGTGTGGCAAATAACGGAGCGGAAACTTGGGCGGATAAAGAACTTTATGTGCTTGGTGCTTCGATTGGTGCCCCTGCCGATATGCTTGCTCCGCAAGGGCAAAATTGGGGGCTGCCTCCAATGCATCCGAATGTATTGCAACAGCGCGGTTATCAACCATTTATAGACTTATTACGCGCAAATATGAAAGATTGCGGAGCGTTACGTATTGATCACGTTCTTGGTTTAACCCGCTTATGGTGGGTATTAAATGATCGCCCTGCGGTGGAAGGCGTGTATATTCGCTATCCGCTTGAAGATTTACTTTCTATCCTCGCTTTAGAAAGCCAACGTAATCAGTGTCTGATTATTGCCGAAGCTTTAGGAACTTTACCGGAAGGTATTTTGGAAACACTGGAAGCAAGAGGGGTGCTAGCTTACAATATTTTCTATTTTGAGTTTGAACACGGTGAAAGTAAGCCACTGGCAAATTATCCGTATAAAGCAATGACAACCTTAAGCACCCATGATTTACCGACAGTGAAGGGGTATTGGCAGGAATACGATTTTGAATTGGGTGAAAAATACAATATTTATCCAAGCGAAGAGACACTTGCTTATTTAAAACAGAGCCGAGCCGATCACAAAAAAGCATTTCGTAAAGCGATTGAAGCGTCCGGACAGGAACTTGAGGCGGACAGTGATGATATCAGCCAAACTTTCAATCACCAATTACAAAGTTATGTGGCAGATACTCACAGTGTCTTATTCGGAACACAGCCGGAAGATTGGTTAAATATGTTAGAACCGGTTAATATTCCGGGAACCAGTGGCGAATATGCCAACTGGCGCAGAAAACTTGCGTTATCTACCAAAGATATTTTTACGGATCCGATGGTAGATAAATTATTGGTAACTATCGACAATAAACGTAAGAAAATAAAATGACGGCAAATTAGCTTGCTAAGCCTATCAAAGCATTAGTTCTCCGTGAATATATCAAAGGTTCCGAGCAAAATAGCTCGGAACTTTTACTGGCAAAACGTCGTGAAATCCTGTAAACTGCCATCCCGTCCTAATGGTATCAACCATTCCAAATTTTCAATTTTAACCCCAATAATCAATCACTCAAAGGCATATACAATGACAACGAATTATATTTTCGTGACGGGCGGCGTTGTTTCTTCTTTAGGAAAAGGGATTGCCGCAGCATCTCTAGCGTCCATTCTTGAAGCGCGTGGTTTAAAAGTGACCATGATGAAGCTTGATCCTTACATTAATGTTGATCCGGGTACAATGAGTCCTACGCAACATGGTGAAGTATTCGTTACTGAAGACGGTGCTGAAACCGATTTAGATTTAGGTCACTATGAGCGTTTTATTCGTACTAAAATGACCAAAGCAAATAATTTTACCAGCGGTAAAATTTATTCGGAAGTATTACGCAAAGAGCGCCGCGGTGATTATTTAGGAGCGACAATCCAAGTTATTCCGCATATTACGAATGAAATCAAAGCACGTGTAATCGACGGAGCCAAAGGTCATGATGTTGCCATTGTCGAAGTAGGTGGTACCGTGGGCGATATTGAGTCACTTCCGTTTTTAGAAGCGCTACGTCAATTAGCGGTCGATGTCGGTCGTGAAAAAACGTTATTTATGCATTTAACGTTGGTGCCGTATATCCCGACTGCCGGTGAAGTGAAAACCAAACCGACGCAACATTCGGTAAAAGAGTTACTCTCGATTGGTATTCAACCGGATGTTTTGATTTGTCGATCGGATCGGATGATTCCGGCAAATGAACGTGCCAAAATCGCTTTATTTTGCAATGTGCCGGAACGGGCGGTTATCTCATTAAAAGATGTTGATTCCATTTATCGTATTCCGGCATTGCTGAAATCACAAGGGTTAGATGACTTTATCTGTGATCGTTTTCGCTTTAACTGCCAAGAAGCAGATTTATCCGAGTGGGAACAGGTGCTTTATCAACAAGCAAACCCGACCGGCGAAGTGACTATCGGCATGGTCGGTAAATATGTAGAATTGCCGGATGCCTATAAATCAGTGAATGAAGCCTTAAAACATGCAGGATTGAAAAATCGTTTAACTGTGAATATCAAGTATATCGATTCTCAAGATGTGGAAACCAAAGGTGTGGAAGTGTTGCAAGGCGTTGATGCCATTCTAGTGCCGGGTGGCTTCGGTTATCGCGGCGTAGAAGGAAAAATTCGAACGGCACAATATGCGCGTGAGAATAAGATTCCTTATTTGGGTATTTGTTTAGGGATGCAAATTGCACTCATTGAATATGCACGCAATGTAGCCGGCATGAAAGGTGCAAATTCAACGGAATTTGATAAAACAACGGCTTATCCGGTTGTCGGTTTGATTACTGAATGGCAAGGTTCTGACGGTAAGGTCGAAATCCGTTCCGATGATTCCGATTTAGGCGGTACGATGCGTTTAGGTTCGCAGGCTTGCCATTTAATCGACGGCACATTAGCACGCGATGTGTATGGTGAAGAAACGATTTATGAACGCCATCGTCACCGTTATGAAGTAAACAATACGTTATTGCCTCAAATTGAAGCGGCAGGTTTGAAAGTAAGCGGATTATCGGCGGATCGTAAATTAGTTGAAATTATCGAAGTGCCGAATCACCCTTGGTTTATCGCAGCGCAGTTCCATCCGGAATTTACCTCTACGCCACGCGACGGTCATCGCTTATTTGAAGGTTTTGTTAAAGCCGCAAAAGCTCACCAAGAAAAATAATTTCAGCGATAAACAAAAGCCTTACACAGAATGTAAGGCTTTTTCATATCGATTAATCAAAAACATGTTTTATTTTTTCCGCAAGCTCATCAAATTTTTTCTTGATATTGGCTTTAAATTCCTCAATTTTCGCGTCGTCTTCTTTCGCACGTTTTGCCGCGAGTTTCTCTTCAGCTTGTATGGCTAATGCGACTTGTATTTCAATGGCATTTTCCAATTCCTGTTTCACCAATGCCGCATTCCAACGTAAGACTTGGGTATGATATTGATCGAATAAACGGTTCAAAATCATTTCGTTTGTTTCTTGTACTAAGGCTAAAATCGCAACATCGCCGTCTAGTAATTTTTTAGCTACGGTTTCGATGATCATCGCTTCCCGTAGCGATTCCGGAGATTCATTGGCATGGCCGACAATAGCTCCGAAAGAGCCTCCGATTAACATACCCAACGGTCCGCCAATCATGCCGATTAAACCGCCAATTAAACCGCCGGTAAGCATACCGCTGTCACCGTCTTCAATTGGGTCGAATATTTCGATCACATTGATCGCACCGTTTTCTTTTTTTACCAAAGCTGCCTGAGCAATGAGAGTATCTTCACTTTGTCGGAATTCTTTAAATTCCGAAAAGGCTTGATAAGCTTCACTTTGTACATCAAATAGGCTGACTAATACATTTTGCATACAACGTTCCTTCTGTTTCGAGAAATGGATGTATTTGCCGTTCGGATCTCCGAACCTCTTTATTATAGACAGCGTTCTTTGGCTGCAGTTAGCATATTTTTGTAGAAAATTGACACAAAATTGTAAATCTATGTGCTATGCTTTTATCGAATAATCACGAAAATCAAGCGGCAAGAGGAAATATGTTTGAACTTCAATCGCTTAAAGAAAAACCGTTCACGGTATTGATTACCTTGGTTTGTCTTATTGTTTATGGACTTGAATATATCGGTTTTCAACAATCTGTTTTTGAACTGTTTCATTACCCGGCTTATGTTGGGCAAAATTGGCAATTATGGCGTTATTTCAGCCATTCGCTTGTTCATTTATCGGAAATGCACATTTTGTTTAATTTACTTTGGTGGTGGCAATTTGCGGCAATTGTCGAACGTTATATCGGTTCGACAAAGTTAATTGCGATTTATATGCTTTCTGCCGTGTTAACCGGTTTTGCGCAAAATGCGATGTCAGGACCTGCTTTTTTTGGCTTGTCCGGCGTGGTGTATGCGGTGTTGGCATACGTGTTTGCAGCCAACCGTTTTACTCATCCAAACCCGCTGAATCTCCCCGACAGCTTTCTGTATTCATTGTTGATTGCAATCGGAATCGGCTTTGTCAGCCCGATTTTGTTTGACATTCACATGGGAAATACCGCACACATTACCGGTTTGCTTTTAGGATTGGTATGGGGATTTATTGATGCCAAACATTATGCGCGTTTGAGATAACAACAAGCGGTCGGTTTCGGGCAAAAATTTGCAAATTTTTCCGTCAAACCGACCGCTTGTTATCTATGAATGTTCATCTTAGAAAAATATACATTTCAGCCGGTGAGGCTTTTCGCTACAATTCGTCTTATGACGATTATCAAAAGGAAATTTTTATGAAAAAAAATATGTTAGCTGTTGCGGTGGGATTATTCAGTCTGTCGGTGTATGCTCAGATTGAGAACCCGAATGTCGTGACGGACGAGAGCGGGCTTAAAGCCAGTGTATTGGTGGATAAATTAGATAATCCGTGGGATATGGTTTGGGGAGCAGACGGTAATATTTGGATTACGGAACGCCAAGGGAAACATATTTCTACTGTAAATCCGAATACGGGCGAACATAAAATTTTATATACTTTTGCTCACGCCTTTGCCGCACCGCCGCATCAAGGCGTTTTAGGAATGGCGTTGCATCCGAATTTTTTAAAAGGCAAAAATGAAGATTATGTCTATGCTTATTATACCTACTCGGTTCAGGGTGAAAAATCGGAGTTCGGGCGTATTGTCCGTTTAACGTATGATGCGCAAACTCAAACTTTAAAAGAGGAAATCACCGTGTTAGACAAGTTACCGGCAGGTGATGATCATAATGCGGGGCGTTTGATTTTCGGTAAAGACGGTAAGCTCTATTTCAGTTTGGGTGATAACGGTTTTAATCAGTTTGCCAATAGCTGTAAAGCGATTTTGTCACAAGATATTCCTAATGTGGAAGCCATTACCAAAGGCGATTATAGTGATTATCGCGGTAAGGTACTTCGTGTGAATGTTGACGGTTCGATTCCGGAAGACAATCCGCGTATTAACGGTGTGAAAAGCCATGTTTATGCCTATGGTTTCCGAAATCCGCAAGGCTTAGTATTTGTTGATAATAAGCTGTTTAATATTGATCAAGGCCCGGGAACCGATGATGAAGTCAACTTGGTAGTTGCCGGTGGAAATTACGGCTGGCCGTATATTGCCGGTTTCCAAGATAATCAAGCTTATAGCTACGTGAATTATTCGCAGGTGGAAAATTGTGAATCGGCACCGATGTATGACGGCACAACCGTACCGAAAGGAATAAATGCGCCGAGACAGAAAGAGACTGATGTGGATTTGCATAACTTCCAAGAACCGCTGAAAACCTTCTTTACGGTGCCGAACAGTTATAATTTTAACGATCCGAAATGTAATGGTGACTATATTTGTTGGCCGACCGTTGCGACTACGAGTATCGCGTATTATCCGAAAGACGGTGCAATTAAGGGCTTCCAAAATTCATTATTGGTAACGGGGGTGAAAACCGGGACGCTTTATCGCTTGCCGTTAAATGCAGAGGCAACTCAAGTACAGGGCGAAGCGATTACACATTTCCGTACAGATAACCGATATCGAATGGTTCTAGTCAGTCCGGATAGCCGCAAAATCTATGTGGCAACAGACAGCGCCGGCTATATTATGGGCAAGGATAGTGTGCCGACCCAAAATATGGCAAACAAAGGTGCGATTTTGGTGTTTGAAGCAAAGCAGGATGAACAAATTAACGCGAAATAAAATAAAACCCGTCAGATTGTTGACGGGTTTTTTTATTTTTAGTGTGTGTTAGACGCTCACACCGACCAATTTACCGATAAGACCGGTTATCCCCATGGCAAGAGTTCCCCAAATGACAATACGGCCAATTGCCGGCATAATCGGTGCGCCACCAAGTTTGGCTGAAATATAGCCTAACGTCGCTAACCCGAGTAACGTTGAAATCACCAAACCGTAGAGCAATACGTTCATTGGTAAAAGTATCGTCACAATCAATGGAATCACTGCTCCGACTGCAAATGCGGCGGCAGAAGAAAGTGCGGCTTGCAACGGATTTGCGAAGGATGCTTCACTGATGCCGATCTCATCGCGCATATGAGCGTCTAAGGCATTGTGTTCGGTTAACTGTTTGGCAACATCCGTTGCTAATTCACGGGTTAAACCGCGCTGTTGGTAGATTTGAATTAATTCTTCCAATTCACCGTTAGGATTTCTTTCTAATTCCCTTTTTTCCATTTCAACATCGGCTTTTTCTGTATCTGCTTGGCTGGAGACAGAAACATATTCCCCCGCCGCCATAGAAATTCCGCCGGCAACCAAGGCGGAAACACCGGTGAGTAGTAAAGTTTGAAATTCCGGCTGAGCGGCAACCATACCGGTCATTAAACTTGCCGTCGAAATTAATCCGTCGTTAGCGCCTAATACTCCGGCGCGTAGCCAGTTGCTGCGGTGGCTGAGGTGGTGTTCTGTATGAGAAAAATGCATAGAGGTTCCGAATCATTAAAATATACTGGCAAATATTATAACAAGCGGTCTGTTTAAAAGATATTTTTGCAAATCACATTTATGTGTCGTTATCGAAAATAATTGAATTATTTGCAAAAAATCAGATGAAACAGACCGCTTGTCATCGGAACCGCTATTCCGCTAATTCAACGTGTTCGTGCGCCATGAGCTCTTGCCCTAAATCATCCAATAAGCTGAGATAGCGTTCATACTGTTTGAGAATATCGGCAATCAACTCATCCTTTGACATATATTGCACATCATAACCAGAACGCCCGTCAAAAAAGTAGGTGATAGGTTCATAGGTGGTGGAATGCTGAATGTGCGGTAGATTTTCATCGTTGATCAGTTGTTCGGGAATTTGCCTGCCAACGGATTTTATCCCATACATAAAATCACGCATCGACTCTTTTTTGATCACGATTTCAACCGCAGGTTCTTCCTCGCTCAGTTTGGTAACGACGTCGGCATTCAGACTATAAACATCGGTCAGCTCTTTACAGAGTTCGCGCATTGCCGGCAAGGCGGTTTTCTTCAAAAACCTCAAAATATCTTTTTCTTGAGTCTGGTTTAACATTTGCTCTAAGCGGCTTTTCCAGTTGTCTCCCGACCAAAAAATACTGGTGGGCGTTACTTTGGTAGCAAAGTATTTTTTATCGACACTCAGCCCTTTCCACAAGCTGAAACACATTACCAACATCAACATCGCAAAGGGGAGTGCGACAATTAACGTCATCGTTTGTAAGGTTGCAAGCCCACCGGAATTTAATAAAACGATAGCAACCACGGACATTAACGTTCCCCACATAATGGCTTGCCAACGTGGAGCCGCTAAACTTTTATCCCGAGAGGCAATATTATTCAACACATAAATGCCGGAATCGGCGGAAGTGATGAAAAACAGCGCGATCACAGCCAGAGTGACAACACTGGTGAGCGTAGGTAACGGCAGATATTCTAAAAATTTGAATAATAATTTTTCCGGCACGGAAACCATTTCGTGCAATACGCCGTTAGCCAAATTGGCATCTACCCAAATGGCGCTGTTGCCAAAAACGGTAAACCACACGATACAAAACAGACTTGGCACCGCCAACACACCGAAAATAAATTCACGTACGGTACGCCCGCGGGAAATCCGTGCAATAAATAAGCCGACAAACGGCGCCCAAGAACACCACCAAGCCCAATAGAGAATTGTCCAACCGGTAAACCAGCCGGTATGTTGAGTTTCATAGGCATAGGTTTTAAAACTCAATCCAATCACATTACTTAAATAAGTGCCTAAATTATCACTGAATGACGAGAGTAAGTAGAGCGTCGGACCGCAAATCAGTACAAACAGCATTAATAGAAACGCAAGGCTGAGATTAATTTCGCTCAGGAGTTTCACTCCTCTGCCAACGCCGGATATTGCCGAAAATACCGCCATGCCCATGACGATGATGATAATCACGATTTGCAGACCTAAATCGTTTTGTTCCGTCCATCCAAGCTGTTCTAAACCGGCTCCGAGTTGTGTCGCACCGAAGCCCAAAGTGGTAGTAATCCCGAACAGCGTGGCGGCGAGAGCCATCACATCAATTAAGTCACCGGCTTTGCCGTTAATACGCTCTTTTAACAATGGATAAAAACAAGATCGCAACGCTAAAGGGAGCTTATAGCGGAAGGCGAAGTAGGCTAATGCAAGAGCGATTACCGCATAAACCGACCATGCGTGAATTCCCCAATGGAAAAAGGTATACAATAATGCTTCTTGCTGTTTGTGTTCCATGTCGCCGGTGGTGATTGACGAAAAATAGTGGGTCAGCGGTTCGGCAACCCCGAAAAACATTAATCCTACGCCCATTCCGGCGGCAAATAGCATGGCAAGCCAAGAAAGGAATGAAAATTCGGGTTCTTCATCATTTGTTCCGAGTTTAATACTGCCTAAATTACTGAACAGAAGTACCAGTAAAAAACCGAGAAAAACCGAAAAAGCTAAAATGTAAAACCAACTGAAATTGGTAAATACACCGGATTTGGCGGAATCTAGCCAGGTTTGCGTGGTTTCGGGCAGAAGAAGTGTTGAAAGAACAAGCAGTACAACGAAGATAAGTGTCGTGCTAATCACGAAGGGGTTAAATGATGAATGGCTTTGAATCAATTTTTTTAAAGACAAAACAATAATACTCCTATTTACAGATGTTTATGATACGTAATGAAAGCAGGTATCTAAAAGCCTTCTCCGTTTGCAGGTGAAGGCTGGGGGATTACAAGCGGTCACTTTTAATCAATTTTTTGCAAATCCGAATCCATTGATTAAAGACCTTTGAACAACTATAAAAATAATTCGTACGGCGTTATTATATCACAAAGTTATTATTTGGTAAAAAATGATTCTTTTTCATTATATAAGAAGGGGTTACACCTGATATTTCGTTTTATCACCGATATCGAAGTGGAGCGGCATTCGCCATTTTTGTATCGCCAGAAAAAGCAGCAACAGGCTGCAAATTCCGCTTAATAAATAGACGAAAATCGACCATTCCAATAAAACGGACAACCAAAGCATGGCGAATAAAACCGGTTGGAAATTTAAGCCAAAAATTCTGAAACAAAAATATTCCTTATAGCACAATCCGCCGAGGGTAAAAAACACGGCACCAAGCGCCAACATCGGCAAGCCGAAAATTTGGCATAATAACCCGATCCACAACGCAAATTGGAATAACAGGCGAAATTGTTTCATATAGATATGCAGTGACGAAGCAAGCATTGCTCCTGCCGTCAATAAGCCGATTTGTGCAATTTGCGCTGAAAACGGAATCAGTGCAACCATCGGAACCGCCAACACAAAACCGCTACGGTAAATGATGACGGTGAGATAATCCCAAAAGTCCATCGGTGATTTGATATGCGGATCAGCCATTTTTTATAACCCTGCTAATGTGACTAAATCCTGTTCGCTTAAAATCGCGACGCCAAGTTCTTGTGCTTTAGCTAATTTGGAGCCGGCTTTTTCACCGGCAATCAGATAGTCGGTTTTACTTGATACACTGCCCGACACTTTGCAGCCCAAACTTTGTAAAATTGCCTTGGCTTGATCTCGGGTTAATTGAGTGAGAGTGCCGGTCAGCACGACGGTTTTATCTTTTAGCGGATTATCGGCAATGTCTTTTTGTATAACGTCTTGCCATACCACGCCTTGAGCGATTAAATCGTCTACCACTTCGGCATTATGTGGTTCCTGCCAGAATTGTACGATACGGTTTGCTACCACATCTCCAACATCTTGCACCGCCTTAAGCTGTTCGAAATCCGCTTGACGGATAGCCGTGAGTGTACCGAAATGGTTGGCAAGATTTTGTGCGGTGGATTCACCGACATCGCGAATACCTAAGGCAAACAGAAAGCGTGCCAGCGTCGTCTGTTTCGCTTTTTCGATACTTTGTAGGGCGTTATTCGCAGATTTTTCACCCATGCGTTCTAAACGCATTAACGTGGTGTGATCGAGTTTAAACAAATCGGCAGGCGTATGAATAAGCTCTCGTTCCATCAGCTGCTCAATCAATTTTTCACCTACGCCGTCAATATCCATCGCCTTACGTGAAACAAAGTGCTTCAATGCCTCTTTTCGTTGTGCGCCGCAAAATAATCCGCCGGTACAACGAGCTACCGCTTCGCCGTCAACTCGTACTACGGCAGAGCCGCATACCGGACAAGCGGTCGGAAATTCGATTTTTTTTGCAAATTCGGGACGACGGGCCGCTACCACGCCGACGATTTGCGGAATCACATCACCGGCACGACGAATAATAACGGTATCACCGATGGCAATACCTAAGCGTTCGATTTCATCACCGTTGTGTAAGGTCGCGTTGCTGACGGTTACACCTGCTACAAAGACAGGTTCCAGTTTTGCAACAGGGGTAATCGCGCCGGTTCTGCCGACTTGGAATTCAACATCATTGAGAATCGTCATCTCTTCTTGTGCAGGGAATTTATAAGCAATCGCCCAGCGCGGTGCGCGAGAGACAAATCCCAGTTCTTCCTGTAGCCCTATCTCATTGACTTTCAATACCGTACCGTCAATATCGTAGCCGAGCGCGCTGCGTTTCGCTTGGATATCCGTATAAAAAGTAAGTAGGGCATTGCGTCCTTTTGCAAGGCGAATTTCATGATTAATCGGTAAGCCCAGTTCTTTTAACCACTGTAATCTCCCGTAATGCGCCGTCGGCAATTCGTCGTCACTTTCATAAATACCGATACTGTAAGCATTGAAAGTCAGCGGGCGTTGACGGGTAATTTTCGGGTCAAGTTGGCGCAATGAGCCAGCCGCCGCGTTGCGTGGATTGGCGAAGGTTTTTTCACCTTTTTCTAATGCCCGTTCATTTAATTCGTCAAAGCCTTTTTGTGGCATAAACACTTCACCGCGTACTTCCAAACGGTGGGGCGGATTTAGTGTATTGAGCTTAAGCGGAATGTTGCGAATAGTCCGAATATTGGCGGTGATATCTTCACCAGTCGTGCCGTCACCACGGGTTGCCGCTTGAGTTAATGTTCCGTCGACATACAGAATACTGACTGCCAAACCATCCAGTTTCGGTTCGCAACAAAATTCGAGATTACGGATATCGGCACCAATACGATCTTGAATGCGGCGTAAGAAACCGTCTAAATCTTCGTCAGAGAATGCGTTATCTAAAGATAACATTGGCAATTCGTGGGTAATTTGGGTGAAACCGTCCAACGGTTTGGCTCCGACGCGTTGAGTCGGAGAATCGGCGGTAATCAGCTCAGGATGTTGCCATTCAAGGTTTTTCAGCTCGTTCATCAAACGGTCATATTCGGCATCTGGCACGAGCGGGTTATCTAATACGTGGTAGTGATATTCGTATTCGCGTAAAGTGTCTCTTAACTGATTCAGTTGATTTTGAACGGTATTTTCCATTGGTTAATTTCTCTATAAAAAAGACCGCTTGTAAGCGGTCAGTTTACTCACAATGTCGCCGGAGCGATTTCTCGTCTTTTAGGTAGGTCGGTAATCCAACCGTAAAAACTTAATTGCGTTTTGTGAAATGTTTTGTGTATTACGCTTGAGTAACGCGTAATAAATAGTTTTGACGGGATTGATCGTCAAATAGTTGATGTTGTTCATCCAGTACGAAACCTCCGACAGCTTGAGCAAAGCTTTCGACTGTACGAATCATTAAGCGCAAGTTAACAAGATCGTTACCGACAGAAGGCAAGTGCATAAAGAATACCAAACCGACGGTATTGAATTGTTCGATTTTGGATAAATCAAAAATGCCCGGCTGCATCATATTGGCAACACTAAACAATACCGGACTGGTTGTGTTATCAATATGGCGGTGGAAAATTTGGTATTCACCGAATTGGAAACCTAGGGTTTCTAACTGTTGCACGACAAAATCACCGCGGAACTGCTGACCTTCGGGGGCAACAACGTAGAGTGTGATAATGCCGTTTTCACTTTCGGTAACTTGTTGTTCCGGCTGTGGCTCGGCTTCGGTTACGACTGGTGCGATTTCTACTTGAGGTTGCTGTGAGCGGGGGTCCTCATATAATTCGGTCGGTGGAGTTTCTACAATCGGTTGAGATTGTTGAATTTGTTGAGCAAAAGTAGGCGCGGCAGGTTGAATGGGCGGTTGTTCCGAATGCATCGGTTCGGTTTGTTGACCCGGCAAGCTGATTTTGATGTTTTTTACGCTGTTTTGTACTTCTTGCTGCTGAGTTTGTGCAAAATCTGGTGTATTGAAATCTGAATGTGCGGATGCTTGAGGGTTAAAACCTCGCGGATTTAATGTAGGCGGCACATTACCGATAATATCGTTATTTATAGGCGTTGAGGGTGGACGAGTTGAAAACGTATTTGAAAAAATACGTGATTTTTCACGGCGTGCAGACCATACGCTAAATCCAATTAAAATAGCAATTAGCAGCCCTGCCAAAATAAAGAAAAGAATATAAGTTTCCATTTTGTCCTCTTAGCTCAAATAATCGTCAAAATTGAAATTTCGCTCCATTTGCGAAAAATGAGCATATAGCTTACCATATTTCTCCTTTCTTCCAAATTTTTGAATAGTAGGGTGAGTAATGTCTTCTCCGTTTTCTTCTCCTGAAAGCCAAGCAAGTGCAGGTTTTCATTATTTTATTTATGGTTGGCGCTTAATATTACAGCGTCAGCTTATGCCTTTTGTTATTTTCCCTGTTGTGATTAATACGGTATTAATGATCGGTTTGATTTGGCTGTTTTTTGTAAATATCGGCGGTTTACTTGACTCTTTCCTTCCGACGTGGTTGGAATGGTTAGGCTTTGTGTTAATTCCGTTAATTTTTGTATTAATTTTGGTGATTTTCTATTTTACTTTTACCACTTTAGCAAATTTTATTGCTGCTCCTTTTAATGCGTTGTTAGCAGAGAAGGTAGAACAGCAATTGACGGGTGAAAACCTAACGGAAATGAGTTTTGCCGCAGTATTAAAAGATGTACCGAGAATGCTAAAGCGGGAATGGCAAAAAATGTGGTACAGTATTCCACGCTTGCTCGCTTTGTTTTTATTGGGTTTTGTCCCTGTTTTGGGACAAACGGTAGTGCCGGTTCTGGCATTTATTTTCGGCGCATGGCTGATTGCGATTCAGTATTGCGACTATCCATTTGATAACCATAAAATTCAATTTCAACGGATGAGAAATGCGTTGGCGCAATACCGCACGATGAATTTTACTTTCGGTACTTTAGTGAGCCTGTTTACGATGATTCCGTTCGTTAATTTGGTCGTGATGCCGGTAGCTGTTTGCGGAGCAACGGCAATGTGGGTAAAAGAGTATCGGGACTTCTTTTTAGGTAACCAAAGCGGAGAATTTTCCGGTGCGGATTTCACCACCAAAAAACGAAATACAACATTAAGTACGGAAACCCGTAATGGAAATATCGTATCGAAATAGGCGACACGTGTATTAAGTATTAATAGGGTGAGCTTTTCTGCGTCACCCTATTTTTATATTATTGTTTGTCGGTTTTAATGCCTAATGCTTTTGTGCTGGCATCAAAAATATGGGTGTTATCAATATAACGCTGTTCTTCCTGTGGTACTTTGTAGAACTTGCCCAAGTTCGGATCTTTGCGTGCTACCGTATTAAAGAAAGTTGCACCTTTACCTTTCGCATAGACAGGTACTAACTCTCGAGTATGGTTATCGGTATGCCAACGAACTAAAGGCAATGCACCTGAGCCTTGATTGATGATTTCGGAATAGAAATTGCTGTTAGAATCCGGGCCTTGTAGCAACCCGTTACCGTGGTCTGTGGTGACGATAAGCAAGGTTTCATCCCATGAACTATTTTTTTCTACCCATTTCACCGCTTCTTCAACAGCAAGGTTGAAATCAATTTGTTCCTCAATAATACGCGGTAAATTGTTAGCATGCGCCGCCCAGTCTACAGCGCCGCCTTCAACCATTAAGAAAAAGCCCTTCGGATTTTGGCTGATCACATTCAGGGCACCTTTCGTCATCGTTGCAAGATCCGGCTGGTTTGCCAGTAAATTCCCTGCCGCTTGACCTGAACGATTAAACTGTAAAGTTGCCCCATTTGACGCGGTACCTAACACTTTTTTCTTATCACCGAGATCCAATTTATTTTCCGCTAACGCAACAAAATCTTCTTTTTTATCAATCAGTTTATATTCAGATTGACCAGAAGTTAATTTTTCCCACGTCGCTTTGCCGCCGACAAAACGGAAGGCTTTATCATCTTTAGGCTCAATCGCCTTACCATTTGCATCATAGTAAGGATGGCCTGCGCCCATCACAACTGTCGCCAAGCCTGAATCGACAATCTCTTTGGCAATCTCTTGATAGTTATTACGATTGATATTGTGGGCTAAAAAGCCTGCCGGGGTTGCATGGCTCCACTGTACCGAACTGATAACCCCTAAATCACGTCCGCTTTCCACCACATATTCACCAATATGTTTGAGTTTTGTATCATTATTTGACCAGTTAATCGCATTATTATAGGTTTTATAACCACTTGCTAACGCTGTAGCAGCGGCAGCACTGTCTGTATAATCTGTGCGGGTATAGTCATAACCTTGGAAATAACCGGGGTAAGAGCCGAGAGAACCTTTGATGGTATTATCGGACTTTTGTATATCCCAAAGTCTTGTAGAATCGAATTTAACCGAATTTTCGCTGGTTTTAGTCGGAGTTGTGGAAGTGTTGAGAGGGTAGGTGGAGGCGAATAGTTTGACATCAAATTTATCATAAATTTCACGACCTAATGCACCATGACGGTAATAACTTGCCGCATGCCATGTTTGTAATCCTGCACCATCGCTGATTAATAAAATCACATTTTTTGCAGGCGTTGCTGCGGTTTCATTTGCTATTGCTGTTGTACCCGTAGAAAAGGTAAAAAGCGTAACGAAAGCAATTTTAGTCAGTTTGTTCATAAAGATTCCTCTTGTTGTTGGTGTGTTCACCGCGAGGAAGTTTAGGAAAAATTTATGACAATTTAATGACAAGCGGTCAGATTTTACGAAAAATTTGCAAAATTTAGGGGCGATATTTTCGCCCCTTTTTAACCGCTAGCACAAGTGTTTCTCTCGTGCCTCGGTTTCATGCAATTACTTACTGTATGATTAATTTGACGCTTTCGGTGGTTTCGGACCTTGACCATTATCAGCCGGTTTTTCAAAGCCTTTTGCTTTCATACAGGCATCAAATGCAGCGCGATCTTCTTTGTTTGTTACCGTTTTTTGACATTCTT
Source organism: Glaesserella sp. (assembly GCF_041814905.1). NCBI lineage: Bacteria > Pseudomonadati > Pseudomonadota > Gammaproteobacteria > Pasteurellales > Pasteurellaceae > Glaesserella > Glaesserella sp. Next base: position 48,688 of record NZ_JBGXYA010000015.1, read on the forward strand.
GCATCGCAGCTTCCATTTCCGGATTATGAGGCGGTTTGCCATGCGGACCTTTACCTTCATTTGAACAAGCGGCTAATGCTAAAGCAATAGTAGAAAGTACTAATAATTTTTTCATAAATTTGCTTCCGATAAATAATAAATTGTAAAAAAGCGGGTAAATCTACCCGCTTGTTTGTCCTCTATTCGGATATAAAGTTCAATTAGACATCGTAAGTGGTTGAAGCTGTATTACCGCCACGCCCCGTCCAGTTGGTGTGGAAGAACTCGCCGCGCGGTTTGTCAGTACGCTCGTAAGTGTGTGCACCGAAGTAGTCACGCTGTGCTTGCAGTAAGTTTGCCGGTAAACGATCTGAAGTGTAACCGTCTAAGAAAGTGATCGCACTTGCCATACACGGCATTGGAATACCGACTTCAATCGATTTCGCCACCACTTTGCGCCAATCGCTTAATGCGTTCTCTAAAATGCCTTTGAAGTAAGCATCTGAACCTAAGAAGATTAAATCAGGGTTTGCTTCGTAAGCATCACGAATGTTGCCTAAGAAACGACTACGAATGATACAACCTTCACGCCATAATAATGCGGTTGCACCGTAGTTGATGTCCCAACCAAAGTTTTCGGACGCTTCACGAATCAGCATAAAGCCTTGTGCGTAAGAGATAATTTTTGATGCTAATAACGCTTTACGCACCGCTTCGATCCAAACTTGTTTGTCGCCTTCCACTTTACCAATGGTTTTGTTGAACAATTTAGATGCGGCAACACGTTGATCTTTGAATGAAGACACACAACGAGCGAAGACTGACTCGGTGATTAAGGTTAATGGAATACCAAAGTCTAATGCGTTGATCCCTGTCCATTTACCTGTACCTTTCTGACCTGCGGTATCAAGGATTTTTTCCACTAATGGCGTGCCGTCTGTGTCTTTGTAACCTAAAATATCCGTTGTAATATCAATGAGATAGCTGTCAAGTTCAGTTTTTTTCCATTCAGCAAAGATCGCCTGCATTTCATCATAACTTAAACCTAAACCGTCTTTTAAGAACTGGTAGGCTTCACAGATTAACTGCATATCGCCGTATTCGATACCGTTGTGTACCATTTTCACGAAATGACCAGCACCTTCTTTGCCCACCCAATCACAGCAAGGCTCGCCTTTGTCGGTTTTTGCTGAAATCGCTTGGAAAATCGGTTTCACATATTGCCACGCCTCGCTATTACCGCCCGGCATAATGGAAGGTCCGTGACGTGCGCCTTCTTCACCGCCCGACACGCCTGAACCGATAAAGCGAATGCCTTTTTCCGCTAATGCTTTCACTCGGCGGTTAGTATCAGGGTAGTTTGAGTTACCGCCATCAATGATGATGTCGCCCTCTTCTAAGTGCGGTAATAATGCATCAATAAATTGATCAACCACTTCACCCGCACGCACCATTAACATCACTTTGCGTGGTTTTTCTAATTTCGCAGCCAAATCTTCTAAAGAATACGCCCCGATAATGTTTGTACCTTTCGCTGCACCTTCTAAAAACTCGTCCACTTTTGATGTAGTACGGTTATAGGCAACGACTTTAAAGCCGTTGTCGTTCATATTTAAAATAAGGTTCTGACCCATTACCGCTAAACCGATAACGCCGATATCGCCTTTTACTGACATTTTTTGCTCCTGTTATGTAGGGTGCGTGTAAACGCACCGTTTTGAATTTTTGGTGCGTTTACACGCACTCACAAAAGTTATTTCAATAACTTTTGAAGTTCTTTAAATAATTGTTTAACAACATTAGAATTATCTTCATCAGTTGGTTTCTTTTTTTCATACCATTTAATATTTTCCTTGGTATCATGAAATAACTCAGCATATTTATCGAGTACTTTAACTCCTTTCCCTCTAGTTCTTGAAGTTCCAAAAATATAATCACAATTATGATTGTTAAGCTGATATAAATTATGGCGAATTTGTAGTTCTCCATCACCAGCAGAATATAAGCCGACTTTAATATTACCGTTTTGGAAAACGGCTATAAAATCAACGAGATTTTCATCTCGTTCAAAATAGATTAAATTAGCTAAAAAGTTATCGCATGTTGTTTCAAATAATTTATTGAAAGTCGTTGTTTTACCAGTATTAGCTGTACCATATAAAATAAACAAATGTTCACTCATTTTATGTTCTCCTACATATTATTTGTTACCAACGCCAACACCGCCGGCAACCCTTGTTTAATCAAAATTCCTTTATTCTTCGCACTTATCGCCCCATAAACCGCCGCCACGATCACGCAACTTAAAAAGAAATAAGTCACCGCACTTTGTTGAATACAAAGGGAAAAAATAATTCCAGCGGCTAAAAATCCGTTATACAACCCTTGATTAGCAAACAACAACTGAATTTTAGGATTGCTTGCCGTTTGTTCATCTAAATTAAAAATCTGCCTTGCCTTTGGGCTGTTTAACGCAAACATTTCTAAATACATAATATAGAAATGTTCAAGGGCGACAAGGGTTGTTAAAATATAAGCGAGTATTGACATTGTTTTCTTTCCTGACAAGCGGTGCGTTTTGCAAAATTTTTTGCAGATCTGACCGCTTGCTTATTGTTCTTCTAACTGTTCTAAAATTTTACTGGTTGATAAATCCATTTTAGAAAAGGCAAACCATTTTTTGCCCAAATCCTTTAATGAGGCACCGATATGGTAGAGTTCGGTGCGATCTAAAATCAAAAATCTATCGTGTGATTGATTAAACGGTTTTATCGTTATTGGCTCATATTGACTATTATAACGTTCTAAATCAAGTGCCAACTGCCTGCTGATTGTTTTTGTATAAAGTGTGACATTAACACCTAATTTACGTTTACTAAATAACGTCAAGACAGAATCGTCAAAATAATAGAAGATTCTGCTTTTCTTATTAAATCTGCGACAAAAGTATAGGCATCAAAAGTTTCACCATCAAAAAAGATACCTTGAATGCGTGGTTTATTTCCTTCTAGAGCTAAGAATACCTGCTCCAATTGCCCTGACATTTCAATCTGTTTGCGTTCTACATTTTCTAATCGTTGAATAACACCGGCGTTATTCAACAGTGTATGTCGCATTTGTACGAAAGCCTGCATAATTTTAATGCTGACTTGAATTGCAACTTCACTACGCAATACGGTTGAAAGCATTGCAATACCTTGTTCGGTAAAGGCATAGGGTAAATATTTTCTATGTTTACCCTTCGCATTTTTATTTTCTTCTTTCTCTAAGATCACAAATTGTGATCTTAGAGACGACCACTCACTTTCCGTCAATTGAAAACGAAATTCCTCTGGAAAGCGCTCCAAATTTCGTTTAACCGCTTGGTTAAATGTTCTCGTTTCTACTTGATAAAGGCTTGCCAAATGGCTATCAAGCATTACTTGAACATTTCTTACCGTAAAAATCTGTGCTTCCAATTCAGAATTAATTTGTACTAATTGGTTCATCTTTTTTCCTTCAGCGTCTTACTTTTAGCATTTTGAGGTCACAATTTATGACCTCAAATAGAAACTAGAATGAACCTTCTTATAACGAAGTTCGAACACCTTTTTACGATTTTTCGACACGGATCGCAAATTTAGATTTTAAGGTCACAATTTGTGACCTTAAATACTCACCATCAATTAGTGTTAACCTCGCAATGCGATCATATTTAAAGAACAATACCCAATCTTTTAATGTTTCGTCCATGCACTCGGGTGTTTCTCAAAACCGATGTGTGGGTAGTAATCGACTGCTTGGGGAGCAGCGAGCAAAATCAGTTTTGCTTTTGGGTGCAGTGCGTTTTGAGTCTGCTGAATGAGTGCTTGCCCGATACCTTGTTTTTGGTAATCGTCCCGCACCGCCAAGTCTGCCAAATAGCAACAGTAGCTAAAATCCGTCAGGGAGCGGGCAACGCCAATCAGTTCATCGTTATCCCATGCGGAGATGATTAAATTGGCGTGCTTTAACATGGATTCTACACGCTCGGATTCATTAAGCGGACGACGTTCTCCCAACGTTGTTCGATTTAATAATGTGCGATATTGCTCTACGGAGAGAGGAATATTGATTTTATATTCAATCATGGCTTAACTCATTGGCAATCTATCAACAAAAAATTAAAGTAATGCACCTGCTTCTTTGTCCAAATACCACTCGGTCACACCATTTGTCGCTTTAATTCTTGCTGCCGGATAAGGCAGGTTTTCCGCCAGGGTGGTTTGGATTTCTTTGAGAATTTCCGCTTTGCTTGCCCCTGTGACTAAATAAGTAATGCGTTTGGCTTGTTCAATTAATTTAGCGGTTTTGGAAATACGAATTTGCCCTGTTTCAGGGTGTTTGGCAATAATAGCTAAATTGGGATCATTGAAATTTGTTTGATGTGGGAACAGAGATGCTGTGTGTCCGTCCGTTCCCATTCCTAAAATAATCCAATCAAATTCAGTATTTGGTACGCAAGCGGTCAGTTCTTGCGAAAATCTTACAAGTTCTTGTTCCACAGGCTCTTCTCCACGAATACGGTGGATATTTTCCGCCGGGATTTGGATATGATCGAACAGTAATTTTTGCACTTCGCCGTAATTGCTTTCAGGATCTTGTGGCGGAACCATACGATCATCGCCCCACCAAAAATGTAAGTTTTGCCATTGAATTTGGCTTTTATACGGCTCTTGAGCAAGGGTTTTAAACAGCAGTTTTGGCGTACTCCCACCCGATAACGAAATATGTACAGGGCGATTTTGTTCACTATAAGCCTTAAATTCTTCGGCGATTTTTTCAACGGCGTTTTGGGCTGTGTTAAAGATAGTTATGTTCATCGTTTTTTCCTTTTTAGCCGGCGCGAGCGTCTCGCTCGTGCCAAATAGAATTCTAGGGCACGAGCGAGACGCTCGCGCCAGCGATAGAGGATATTCTTAAACTTTTTTCTTCATCAAACCGCTTGGTTTACGCCAAACTTTACCGTGTTTGGCTATCAGTTTATCGGCTTCAGAAGGCCCCCACGTACCTGCCTCATATTCATAAACTCGTCCACGTTCGGCTTTATAATCTAAAATCGGTTGAACAAATTTCCAGCAGGCATGAACTGCATCGGTACGGGCGAATAGGGTGGCGTCGCCTTTCATCGCATCTAATAACAAACGTTCATACGCCGTTAACAAACTTGGTGAAGCTAAATCCGCATAGCGAAAATCCATCGACACTTCTTTGGCTTCAAAGCCGGCACCCGGTTTTTTCAAGCCGAAACGCATGGAAATACCTTCGTCCGGTTGAATGCGGATAATTAATTTATTGTCCGGGGCATTTTGGCTAAATACCGGGTGCGGAGTCGTTTTAAAGTGAATAACGACTTCAGTCACGCGAGAAGGTAAACATTTACCGGTGCGTACATAAAAAGGTACCCCCGCCCAACGCCAGTTATCAATTTGGCAACGTACCGCCATATAGGTTTCGGTATTAGAATCTTCCGGCACGCCTTTTTCTTGTAAATAACCTTTCACTTCCTTGCCGTTAACAAGCCCGGCCGTATATTGTCCGAGTACAAGGTTATTTTTTAAATCTTCTTTATTAAGCGGGTGTAGACAATGTAATACTTTTGCCACCTCATCACGCATTGAATTCGCATTGATAATTGCCGGCGGCTCCATTGCAACCATGGCTAACACTTGAAGTAAATGGTTTTGGAACATATCGCGCATTGCACCTGAGCCATCATAATAGCCTCCACGTTCTTCAACGCCGATAGACTCTGCACCTGTAATTTCAACATAATCAATAAAATTACGATTCCATAATGGTTCAAACAAGCCGTTTGAAAAACGTAAAACCAATAAGTTTTGTACCGTTTCTTTTCCTAAATAGTGATCGATACGGTAAATTTGGTGCTCTTCAAAGAAACGGTGAATTTGAATATCCAGCGCTTTAGCGGTTTCAATATCGTAACCGAACGGTTTTTCAACGATAATCCGTTTCCAACCGAATTCTTCAGTCGTTAATCCGTGAGCGGCTAAACATTCCGGAATAATACCGTATAAACTAGGCGGTGTAGATAAGTAATAAAGCGTATTACCGCCTGTGCCGTATTTATCATGTAATTCGTCTAATCGAGGAAGTAATTTTGCATAATCTACCGCATTAGAAGTATTTACTGCTTGATAATAAAGGTGTTCACAGAATTTTTCTAAACTCTCACCGCTTGCTTTTTCAAGGGAGATAAGTGAATCATGCATTTTTTTACGAAAACTTTCGTCATTTAAATCGGTGCGGGAAACGCCCAGAACAGAAAAATTTTCGGACAATCTGCCCATTTTATAAAGGTGATAAAGTGCCGGAATCAGTTTACGGTAAGTTAAATCGCCGGAGGCACCGAAGATTACAATACAGTTGTTATCTGCTTTCATTTGTTGCTTGTTATCCTAATCTAATTGTTAAAATTTTGTGTTATTCTGCAATAATTTTTCTAAACTTACCAATCAATAAAACTAATTAAATTGAAAGATGGATTGCCAATTTGTCTGTTTATTGCCGACCATAATAAAGTGCGGGTTTACAAACGTATCGCGTTGATTGTAGGTTAACGGCTGGAAACGGAGATCAAAAATTTGTCCGCCGGTTTCTGCCAACAGTACTTCAGCGGCTGCGGTATCCCATTCTCCGGTATCTCCGAGGCGGATATAACAATCAGCCTTGCCTTCGGCAACTAATCCCGCTTTTAAGCTACTTGAGCCGTATTTTAAAAAGTTAACTTGGTAAGGTGGCTGTATTGCTTGGACAATTTTTTCACTGTTGGAGGTGCCGATCGTGATTAACAAGCGGTCAGTTTCAGCCGGAATTTTGCAATTATGCTGAAGTTGGAGCGTTTGCTTGTTTTCTTGTAAGAATGCACCGTGCGAATTCATTGCATAATAGGTTTTATCTAAAGCCGGGGCATGAATGACACCTAAGACAGGGCGGTTATGTTGAACTAAGCCGATGACGACGGAAAATTGATCGGTTCTGTCGATAAATTGTTGCGTGCCGTCTAACGGATCAATGAGCCAATATTGTTGCCATTGTTGGCGTTCGTTTAACGAAATTTTACTTGCTTCTTCGGATAAAACAGGAATATCGGGGGTAAGTTGTTTAAGTTGTTCGATCACGAATTGACTAACAAAGAGATCTGCCTCGGTAACCGGGGTTTGATCTTCTTTAATTTGAATCTTAACCGATTGTGTATAAAAATCTTGTAAATGTCTGCCAGCCTGGTAGGCAATGGTTAATACATTATTGAGAAGTTGTTGATTTAAACTTAACATAAAGCTCCTGTTATTGATAAGTCCGGACTCGACTTTATTCTAGAAACCCGTTCAAGAAAAACGTTATTCTGATTTTGGTAAAAACGGGCGTAGGATCAACATAGAGTAGATGGCGTTTGCTCCCGCTATCATTAGACCGATCATTATATTCATTAGACTTTGTTCAAGTAATGATACCGATCCTATAAAATCTTTAGGTCCTATAAAAATAATCGACATAAAAACGACGGCGGTGATAAAGCTGACTATTGCCGGCATAAGCATCACTTGTATTAAGTTACGTTGATGGTATTTGGTAAAATTGCATACAACGGCAAATAAAAATGCCGGTAATGTAAAAAATGAGAAGACGCTGGTTAGCGTTTCTATATTAAAACCGTTTAAAATGCCTAAGCAGAAGGTAAATACCAGCTGTGTTAACAACGGGAATATGACCAATAACGGTAGATGAGATTTAAACATAATTTGTTCCTATAATGATTTTAAATGGTTTTTTAATAAAAACAGGGCGGATAAATTACGTGATTCAGCAAAGTTTGGGTCACTTAACAACTCATCGATTTTATCCAGCGGATAGTAAACGATTTCTAACGGTTCCGGCTCGTCACCTTCAAGTTGAGAAGGGTAGAGATCTTGTGCGACGAATATATGCATTAAACCGTACATATGACTTGGACCACTGTAAAGTGAACGTAACGGTTCAATACAACGTGCGGCAAAACCAATTTCTTCTTGTAATTCTCGGTTTGCACTTTCAACCGGTTGTTCTCCCGCATCGACAATTCCCTTTGGAAAGGTGAGTTCATAACGTTCCGGACCTACTGCATATTCCTTGACGAAAATCAGTTGGTTATGGTGAATTGGGATAACCATGACGGAAGAGCGCCGTTGTGGCGTTAAGCGTTCGTAAGTGCGCTGTTCACCGTTGGAAAAACGCAAATCAACCGATTGCACTTCAAAGATTCTGGTTTTTGCAATGGTGGATATTGATAGAATTTCGGGGGCTGTTTTGTTTGTCATTAAATACTTCTCAAGGAATTAGCAGGCGCATAACATACCATTTTTATGCACAAAGCTCACGTTAAAGTTAGCCTAATAAACTATAAATTCCCCATAATAAAACTACATATCTTATTGCTTTTCCCAATGTGATAAAAATCAGACTGTACCAAACATTGAAACGTAACCAGCCGGCAATACCGCAAAAGAGATCACCAACAATCGGTAACCAACTAAATAGGAGAATCCAGATTCCATATTTTTTGCTGTGATATAATGCCCATCTTGCTGTTTTATTCGGTGTTTTTTCAAATTGAGGTTGAGGGACAAGACGTGCGACGGCGTAGGTCGTTAAGCTACCTAAGCTGTTGCCTAATGTTGCGCTAATGAATAAGGGGATAATCTGGTGATAAAATGAACCATTTTCTATTTGCAGTGCCTGAGAAATAAGAGCGGAAAAGATAATTTCTGAATTGCCGGGAAGTAGCGTGGCGCTCAAAAATGCACTGATGAACATCAATGTCAGTGGATTTTCAATAGAGGAAAAAAAGCTCATCAGTGAAGTAAAATAATTGGTCATTTTGTAGATAATTTGTTAATGCTTAGTTTGATTTAGGTAATGTTAAGTTTTTGATTTTGTTAAATCTTGATGCAAATCAATAAAAAGGACGACTTTATTTATTTTATACGTAAAATTTATTTAATGATCACTCCAACAGGTCTATAATTCTCAACAAATTCTGCAAAATTTCAAATTTTATTAAGGATAGTGATGTTTTCTCCTGCTGAAATGGCCAAAATCGCCGAAGACGGGGCGGTTTATAAAGCTACCAAAAATCAATTTTACTCTTTTGTCTCTGCCATTACTGCCGGCGCTTACATTTCAATTGCCTTTGTCTTTTATGCAACTACGCAAGTCGGTGCCGGAGAACTCCCTTGGGGTGTTGCGAAACTCATCGGAGGTACGGTCTTCTCTCTTGGTATTATCATGTGCGTAGTTTTTGGTGCAGAACTTTTTACCTCATCAACGATGACCGCTATTGCGAAAGCAAGTAACAGAATTACCTGGACGCAAATGTTGAAAAATTGGCTTGTTGTTTACGGCGGAAATTTTGTCGGCGCTACCTTTATCGTCTTTCTTGTTTGGTTTAGTGGCGAAATTATGGCAGCAGACGGGCAGTGGGGGTTAACTATTTTAAAAACAGCCCAACATAAAATTCATCATACTTGGGTTGAAGCATTTAGTTTAGGCATTTTTTGTAATTTAATGGTTTGTATTGCTGTTTGGATGGCGTATGCGGGTAAAAGTCTAACGGATAAAACTTTCGTGATGATTTTACCGATTGCAATGTTTGTAGCATCAGGCTTTGAGCACTGTGTGGCGAATATGTTTATGGTACCGATGGGCGTATTAATCCACGGTTCCGCAGGTCCTGAATTCTGGACGGCAATCGGAGTGGATTCTGCTCAATACGCAGATCTCACCATGGTGAATTTTATAGTAAAAAATTTAATTCCCGCAACGCTAGGTAACATTGTTGGCGGTGCGTTTTTTATCGGCCTGGTGCAATGGTTTTTGCACTTACGTAAACATTGATTTTCAAGATTCGTAGCGGGCGAATATTATTCGCTCCTGCATAATAATTTAACTAACTAACGAGGACTTAACATGGCTCAATTAACTGAAGCACAACTCAAGGCGTGGGAAGGTTTTGCACCGGGTGAGTGGCAAACCAACGTGAATGTTCGTGATTTTATTCAAAAGAACTACACTCCTTATGAAGGTGATGAATCATTCTTAGCAGATGTTACTGAAGCGACTTCAACGCTTTGGGCAGATGTGATGGAAAAAATTAAGGTCGAGAATAAAACTCACGAACCGTATGATATTGATACGGATACTCCGTCAACCATTACTTCACATGCTCCTGGCTATATCAACAAAGATCTAGAGAAAATTGTAGGTCTTCAAACTGATGCACCGTTAAAACGTGCGATTATGCCGTTTGGTGGTATCAATATGGTTAAAGGTTCATGTAAAGTTTATCGTCGTGAGTTAAAACCTGAAGTAGAAAAAATCTTTACAGAATACCGTAAAACTCACAATCAAGGCGTATTTGACGTATATACTCCGGATATCTTACGTTGCCGTAAATCAGGTGTTATCACTGGTCTTCCTGATGCTTATGGTCGTGGCCGTATCATTGGTGACTACCGTCGTATGGCTCTTTACGGTGCAGATTTCTTAATGAAAGACAAAGTTAAACAGTTCAATTCATTACAAGCAAAATTAGAAGCCGGTGACGATATCCAAGGAACTATTCAATTGCGCGAAGAAATTGCTGAGCAACATCGAGCATTAGGCAAAATGAAAGAAATGGCGGCTTCCTATGGTTATGATATTTCTAATCCTGCGACCAACGCCCAAGAAGCGGTTCAATGGACATACTTTGCCTATCTTGCTGCGGTGAAATCACAAAACGGCGCTGCAATGTCTTTCGGTCGTGTTTCAACCTTCCTAGATGTGTTTATCGAACGTGATTTAAAACTCGGTAAAATCACTGAACAAGAAGCACAAGAATTAATCGACCATTTAGTAATGAAACTTCGTATGGTACGTTTCTTACGTACACCTGAATACGATCAATTGTTCTCAGGTGACCCGATGTGGGCAACGGAAACATTGGCCGGTATGGGGTTAGACGGCCGTACATTGGTAACGAAAAACAGTTTCCGTATTTTACATACTCTCTACACAATGGGACCATCTCCGGAACCAAACTTAACAATCCTTTGGTCTGAAAGTCTACCGGATGGTTTCAAACGTTATGCTGCGAAAGTCTCGATTGATACTTCATCTGTGCAGTATGAAAACGATGACTTAATGCGTCCTGATTTCCAAAACGATGACTATGCGATTGCGTGCTGTGTAAGCCCGATGATCGTGGGTAAAATGATGCAGTTCTTTGGCGCTCGTGCTAACCTAGCGAAAACCTTGTTATACGCAATCAATGGCGGTATTGATGAAAAATCAGGCGACCAAGTAGGACCAAAAACCGAACCGATCACAAGCGAATACTTGGATTATGATGATGTCATGGCCCGTTTGGATAGCTTTATGGATTGGTTGGCAACACAATATGTAACCGCATTAAATATCATCCACTTCATGCATGATAAATATGCTTATGAAGCTGCATTGATGGCATTACATGATCGTGATGTATTCCGTACAATGGCATGTGGTATCGCAGGTCTTTCAGTAGCGGCAGACTCTCTTTCTGCAATTAAATATGCGAAAGTTAAACCGATTCGTGGCGACATTGAAATTAAAAACAAAGCGGGTGACGTTGTTGGTGTAGCGAAAAACGTGGCGATTGACTTTGAAATTGAAGGCGAATATCCGCAATTCGGTAACAATGACAACCGTGTAGACGACATCGCAGTTGATTTGGTTGAACGTTTCATGAAGAAAATTCAGAAACTTAAAACATATCGTAACGCAACACCGACACAATCAGTGTTAACCATTACTTCAAACGTGGTTTACGGTAAGAAAACAGGTAATACGCCGGACGGTCGTCGTTCAGGTGCTCCATTCGGACCGGGTGCAAACCCAATGCACGGACGTGACCAGAAAGGTGCGGTAGCTTCATTGACTTCTGTTGCTAAATTACCATTTGCATTTGCAAAAGACGGTATCTCTTATACCTTCTCAATTGTACCAAATGCGTTAGGTAAAGATCTGGAAGCTCAGAAACGCAACCTTGCCGGTTTAATGGACGGTTACTTCCACCATGAATCAACCATCGAAGGTGGTCAACACTTGAACGTGAACGTGATGAACCGTGAAATGTTATTAGATGCGATGGAAAATCCGGAAAAATATCCGCAATTGACTATCCGTGTCTCCGGTTATGCTGTACGATTCAACTCTTTAACTAAAGAGCAACAGTTAGACGTAATTACTCGTACTTTCACACAAACGATTTAATTACATCCTAAGTCATGAAAAATCCGCCCTTTGGGGCGGATTTTTTTTAATTTGATTAAAATCATAATGAAAAAGTTATTTTTACTTAGTTTAATTCCGCAATTTTGGGTAGTCACTTTTTTGAAAAATGCCATGTTTGTTATCCTTTGCGGTTTATCTTATTTTTCTCTTGCGGTAGCAAAAGCGGAATCTACGCAATGCATTCATTCAATTAAAGTCCCGGCTCATAAAGAAAGCGGGCTTATGTTAGATATTGCAAGACATTTTTATCCGCCTGAAGTCATTAAAGCCTTTATTGATACGATTCATCAGGCTGACGGTACTTTTTTGCATTTACATTTTTCTGATCACGAAAATTATGCTTTAGAAAGTGATATTTTGGGTCAGCGCGTTGAAAATGCCGTTAATCAGAACGGTATTTATATTAATCCTTTGACAAATAAGCCTTTTTTAAGCTATAGCCAGCTGCGTGAAATCATTGATTATGCTAAAGCAAGGCAGATTGAACTGATTCCTGAATTGGATAGCCCTAATCACATGACGGCTATTTTTGTATTAATGGAAAAGAAATACGGTAAAGACTATGTTCAGTCACTGAAATCTCAATGGAATGATGAGGAAATCGATATTACTAATCCGGATAGCCTTGCTTTTATGCAAAGTCTGATACAAGAAGTTATTGATATATTCGGTGATAGCAGTAAACATTTTCATATCGGTGGAGATGAATTCGGTTATAGCGTAGAGAGTAACCCTGAATTTATTCGCTATGCAAATAGCTTGAATGCATTTTTAATGAATCAAAAACTGACTACCAGAATGTGGAATGATGGTGTAATTAATGCGACCTTGCCGTTGTTGGATCGTAATATTGAAATTACTTATTGGAGTTACGACGGTGATACGCAAAATAGGCAGGATGCAGAGGAACGGCGCAGGATTCGCGCAAGTTTACCGGAACTGATTGAAAATGGCTTTAATGTACTAAATTATAATTCATATTATCTCTATTTTAATCCCAAACAGGGTGAATCGACTTCTTATAATAGTAACTATGCAATGCGAGATGCATTACAAAATTGGTCGTTAGGTATTTGGGATGGGCAAAATCGGTATAATGCGGTGAAAGAGAGCGAGCAAATTTTAGGTGCCGCATTGTCAATTTGGGGAGAAGAAGCCGGTTCATTATCTGCAGATACTATTCAAAAATATACGGAAGAGCTATTAAATGTCATTATCCGTAAAACCAATGTTTTGGATAGCTCAAACAATCAAGCTGTCCAACAACTGGCAAGATTAACCGATGACAATTTTGTGAAGTTAAGGCAAACCACCTACATTGATTTGACCCAAGCGGAGAACGATGCACTGATTCAACTAGAAAATTATCATCAAACAATCCGCTTATTGCAGGTAAAACAAAATGTGAATAAAACCGTTTGGATTAAAGGTGCACATAATCATCAGCTAAGATTAGCTTCTTTTTGGATTAATCGTGATTTCTCTACAACACATCAACATAAGCACTTTCAACTATATGAATATTCCGGTAATAGGTTGTGGGTCGATAAAGATATAGATGTTCATCAGGATAAATAAGAACAACAAGCGGTCTGTTTGACGCAGAATTTTGCAAATTTATTAAATGATAAAAGCAAAAAAGGAGCAAATCATTTGCTCCTTTTATCGAATGAAACAGTCGCCTTTTTATTAACGTTTGTAAGATTTCGCAATAAATGACCATATCACGGTGAAAACCAACAATATGGCGGAACCAATAAACATAAATGCAACGATCTGGTGAAAGAAAAACTGCTCAAGCACAGGCATTGCAAAAATTTTTGGTGCGTAGTAGTACATCATATATAAACTGTATCCCCATAAGAGCCAAGTTATCAATGTGATGCTGCGGCTTTTAAACGTTAAAGTGAAAGGCAAGTCTCTTGGTGATTTATTAATAATCATCGAATCTTGTAGTTCCATTTATACTCCTCTGTCTGGGCTAGTCCATACAGCTAATTTGGACTTGTTTCTAAAAATCGCTTTCGGAATACCGAAAACGAGGGTAAGTAAGTTCAGTGCCCAATATACATATGGGTACCAAATACAATATAGTGAATAACGGAATAGACCTTTTTCATAACGACTGTCGATATACAGACTGAACCAATATTGCCAAAAGAAGCAGAAGAACAAGACGGTCATCAGCATTCGGAATAACGGAATATTCAAACCACCGGTAGTTAACTCTAAAATAATATCAATGCAGAGTATTATTATTAATGAGTATGCCCAAACGGCAGTAATAAAGTATTCAATATACATTGGCCATAAACGGCGGTTTTTTACGTTCCAGATTAACGGAAAATATTTAATTATGGTTTCTGCTCCGCCTTGAGCCCAACGCAGACGCTGTTTCCATAAACCTTTCATCGTTTCCGGCATTAACGTCCAACAGAGCGCTCGGGGATCGTAGATAACGTTATAACCTGCAATTTGTAATTTCCAGCTTACATCGATATCTTCGGTGATCATATTGACACTCCAACCACCGATCTTTTTAATTGCTTCCGTTCTAAATAAACAACAGACGCCGGACACGGTAAAGATGGTTCCCATTAAACTTTGAGCACGTTTAATCAATCCGATAATCGAGCTAAATTCAGATGTTTGTAAACAGCCAAGAATCGTGCTACGGTTACGTACGCGCGGATTACCTGTAACCGCACCGGATCTCGGATTAGATTCTAACGACTGCACCATATAATCAATCGCGTGATAATCCAAAACGGCATCGCCATCAATACAAGCAACATATTCACCCTTAGCAATGGTTAAACCGTGATTCAGTGCGCTGGCTTTACCTGAATTTTCTTGGTGTAATGCAATGATTCTCTTATCAATTCTTGACCACCAATCAATAATATCTCCGGTACTGTCTTTACTGCCATCATTTATAAAAATCAGCTCATACTTCGGATATCTGAGTTTTAATAAGTGCGGAATCGCATCATCTAAGTTATCAGCTTCGTTGTAACAAGGAATCATGATACTTACCATAGGAACTTCATCAGGGTTCATAATATGGTAAAAAGGCTGACTGAATTTAACTTCTATAAATGCGGAATATGCACTTGCTGCAGTAGACCAATAAATTGCCATTAATGCAGGGTAGATAAACAGTAGGATATTTAAAATATCAAACCAGGTTAATGTCATATCATATTCCTACTTTAAGCCAACATCGGTACTCAGAGAAAAATAGGGTCTGATTTTTGATATCGCCGGTTGATTGAGTAAGAAATTATCCGGCTGATAACCAAAACTATATACTTTCATTTTAGGTAAATTAGCCATCCACGTACTTAATTCATCATCGGAGATTGCTTTCTGTGTGCCTTTATCAATTGTTTGCAATTCAAATACCAATTTAGCTTTAGGTGCTAATTCAAGTGTTTGTTTTACAAGATTATCTATCCATTTTTGGGCGTCACGAGCCGATATATTGTTATTATTTACCGAATAGGGTGCGACCATAATGACGTTGAATCCCTCATTTGCATTAATCACATCACTTAAATTTTGTGAAGGTATCAAAGACATATTGATTGCTCTTGCTGTTTTAAGTCTTTCCTCACCGCCTAATGCGAAAGGTGTTACAACATTTTTGAGTGTTTTTGTTAGCTCTGGATTTCCATTTGTACTTGCTGCAATGGTATCGCCTTGAAAGAAAATACCGTCAAATTTACTGTAAAACGATAAATCTTTATAAATAGACTTGATTGTGGCTAGCTTATTTTGTTGTTCTAAAGCAAACGCAGATTCTGGCATCCAAGCGTAAACTTCAACTTCTGCTCTTGTTCTTAATGCCCATGCGACATAACTGAAAATATCAGCCCGAACAGGTAGATATTGATTTTTGAAATACAATGCATCTGCCATACCGTCATTATTTGCGTCAGAGAACGCCTGCAGATAGACCGCAGTGATTCCGTATTGATGCATACGTTCTACTAATACATCAACATTTTGTTGTAATTTTGTCGGATTAGGATCATATATTTCATCCAGTTTGATACGAACAGTACGTTGTACATCCGATTTGTCGGTTTTTTGTTCTAAATATTTTGAAATTGTACTGATAGATGTTTCGGTATCGAGTAACAGACGACCTACATGTGGGTCATCTGGGGTATTCACTTTGGTTTCTCTTAATGAAAAATGCGATAGGAAACCGGCCTGTTTAGCAATATCTACGGCTTCATCGGTAAATTGACCGTAAGGCCAAATCATAATTCGTGGTGCAACACCTAGGTTTGTTTTTAAAACTTGATAAGAGCGTTGAAAATCTTTTTTCAATCTTGCACGATACTCTTCAACAGTTTCATATTTATTATTCTTATATTGAGGAGCAATAACTGCCGGTAAGCTACTGCCTGCCGGATTCGCTTTAACACCATAGTGCATATTGTCAGTATGTGACGCAATTTCGATTAATCCACTGTTTTGCATTTCACGCAATTGTGCCCAGCTTAAAAATGCTTTACGATCAAGTTGTACTTTACCATAATTGATTTTTTTATTAGCCGGAGTATTAATCCAATCTGTTACAATGGCATAGACCGCAGGGTAGTTATACGCTTTCAATAGCGGATAAATTACTGTGTAGAAACTTTCATAACCATCATCGAATGTGAGTAATACGGCTTTTTCCGGTAATGGCGCTCCTCCGTTTTTGGCATCTAAGATTTGTTGCCAGCTTACAGGAGTATAGCCGTTATGTTTTAGCCAGTTGAAGTGGTTAACTAACGTTTGTACCGTCATCGTTTGTGGATAATATTCCTGTTCATTAATTGAAATACTTTCATCCACAATATTGTGGTAGCACAATACGCCAAACTCATTTTTTGACGCAAATGCCAAAGTACTTGTGAACGTCAAAATCACTAAGTACATGATTTTCTTAATATATCTTTTTAACATCATTATATTCCTAAAATAATTCCTCAAAGAGCGCTTTACTAGAAGTAAACGGAAAAGTCTGTTTTAATAAAATTATTGAATTCAGGGGAACCGTCATAAACGGATTTTTTGCGTCCTAATTCATAAGAAATATTAACTTTCTTGCCTAAACGCCACTCATGACCGTAAGAGATCGACCAAGTTTTTTGGCTTGCGTAATCATCTTGCCAATAGCGACCAATTCCACTTCTGAGGTGATGGGTTAAATACATCTTATGATCAAAAGGTTGGAAATAAGATAAATCAAAGCTGCCTTCTGCAAATTGATCTTTCAGCGGATTATAATAATAAGCTGATGGTGTTCGCTTATTACGTTGTAATGACCAGAACACATTACTGTCTAAATTCCAACGATCATGCTTAAATACATTAAAATTAGAATATAACGACAAACTCTTACGTAAGTTACCGTCATCAAATTTCATTCCGTTTGCCGCAACTGAAACGTTGAATGCATTAGAATAAGTGTAATTGACTGAAAATCCTAAATCTTTAGTGTATACGTTTTGATAGATGGCCTTAACCGGCGTATTACTGCCATTAATATTACCGTTTAAATTGAAACGCCAATGTTGATTAAAGCGATATGAGGTATCTAAGGAAAAATAAGATTTCTCATTTAATTTAATCCCTTTACCCATTTCCGTTTTTACGGTTAACGGATAGAAATTTAATTGTGCACCGACACCAAGTCGTGACTGTTTAAAATCAATGTTGTCATCAGGTGATTTACTGGTTAAATGGTGCAAGTAAACTTCATGCCCGTCTTTAGTTTTTGGAGAATAGAGATAGTATTCTTGCTGGTTTTCGTTTGGTTTACCCGCCGGTGAAGTGCGATGATAAACATCGGCAGAGGCAACAAAACGAGCTGATTTTGCTTGTTCGTACTGATCAACCACATATTTTGCAGCATGTTTTTCTTCTGCTGTTAGACTATTGATAATTGAACTTGCGGTTTTCCAATCATTTAGACTTAATGCAATATTGGCTCGAGTTACTTCAGCCCAACGGGAATTGGTGCCCAAAGTAGCAACAGCACGATCCACCCAAGTGAGGGCATCATCGCCGCGCATTCTGCTATTTTCGAGCTCTGCTTTACGTAACATTATCCAAGCATCTCCAGGCGTTTGTGCTAAACGTTCATCGATTAATTGATGTGCTTCGGATAATTTTCCTCGCCAAGCAAGTAAGTTCACTTTGCTTAGGAAATAAGCATCAAAGTTAGAGTTTTTGACTTTTCTTGAATGTGTAAAATCTGAAATATATGCAGGCGGCTCAGAAACATGATTAACTAAATACTGTTTCGCCTGATCAAATTTAGCCATATCGCTCAATGTATTGACAATCTTGATACCCAATTCGAAAGGCACTTCCTGTTTTTGTTGCACATAATGCTCTTCAATTTGTTTATACATACTTAACGCTTTGAAAGGAGAACCGGAATGCAATAAATAATCTGCGTAAGCTTCTTTTACGAAAAGCGGCATATCCGGATTCAATTGTTGTAATTGCGCATAAGCTTTTTCAACATCTGAGTCGTTATGGAGTTTTGATGAAATCACCACCATATCGCGTAACACTTGAACTTTTAACTCATCATTCTCGGTTTCGGATAGCTGATTATTTACTTCATCAAGCATTTTATAGGCGGTTTCCATTTGCTCGCGTGTAGAAGCAACGCGATATAAACGAATAGCTTCATCATGTAAAAACCATAAACGATCGTGCTCGTTAAATAAATCAGGATAAGTAGCAATTAAATTTGTTTGTAACGTAGACATATTTAATTGTGCAGCTAAACGATATATTTTTTTAGCAAGTTCGGTATCCGACGGATTTTTTTCTAATTCTCTATTTAATCGATCTAAACGGGTTGTTAAAGGCTCGCTGCTTTCTAGAAAATAGGCATAAACTTCGTTATATTGTTCGTCTTCACCAAATTGGGATTTATATTTTGCTAAATATTTTTTAGCAACCTCAAATTTAGCCATTTCAGTTGTGATTAAAGAGGTCCCTAATAATCCGTTAGGGTTATCCGGTTGCACTTCGGTTAATTGAGTGTAGAAAGCAAGAGATGCGCCACGTTGCCCTTCATTACGAGCGGCTTTGGCAAGGTGTTCTAATTCATTTGCAGAGTAGTCAGTCACTTGACATTCCTTGCAAAGCTCCAAGGCTTCAGTGTTTCTGCCTTGGCGCACAAGCAATGTAATTAAATCGTCACGTACTTTATGGTCTAAAGTATTTCGATATAATTCGGCAAGTTTTTCGGTCCCGATGCGTAATTGTTCATCATTCATTCGGGAGTAGTGAATAATACCCTCACGTAGTTGATCAGTGGTTGATGCTACGGCTCCTTGTGGGTAATAGGTTATTGCGAGTAAGACGCTAAATAAATTAAATTTAAAGTTTTTCACTATGGTTTTCCCATTTTAATTGTAATAAAAAAAGAGATAAAAATTATCTTGATTATATTAACACTAATATAAATATTGGCTTTGTGAATATACTTTTCTTTAATCTTTTTTGCTTTTCTTTAAAAACTTAAATAAATATTTAAATACGTAAATTTAGCATAAATATTTAGCTTAAGATTTAGCAATAATATCTAGCAAGATTTTTTAGCTATATTATTTAGCAAGCATTGATGTTTTATAACAAATAAGAATCCTTTGTATCAGATACCAAAATAGAAAATTTATTTTCATCTTACCCTGAAACTCCGGATGTTTTTTGCTACAATCTATACGTTTATTGATTGCTTAAAGGATTAATTATGACAGTTTTAGCGCGTTATCATTCTTACGAATCCTGCGGTACCGTTGATGGTCCGGGTATTCGTTTTATCCTTTTTTTACAAGGCTGTTTAATGCGTTGTAAATATTGCCATAACCGTGACACTTGGGATCTTGATGGCGGGAAAGAGATTTCCGTTGAAGATCTCATGAAAGAAGTCGTGAGTTATAAACATTTTATGCGTGCAACCGGTGGCGGTGTGACCGCATCAGGTGGTGAAGCTGTATTACAGATGGAGTTTGTTCGCGATTGGTTTCGAGCTTGTAAAGCAGAGGGGATTGATACCTGCTTGGATACCAATGGTTTTGTGCGTAATTATTCGCCTGTTGTTGATGAAATGCTCGATGTCACGGATTTAGTGATGCTGGATCTTAAAGAGCTGAACGAAGAAGTGCATAAAGATCTTATCGGTGTGTCCAATAAACGTACGCTCGACTTTGCCCGTTATTTACAAAAGCGTAATCAACGAACTTGGATTCGTTATGTCGTTGTACCGGGATATACCGATTCCGATGCCGATGTGCATTTACTCGGTCAATTTATTCAAGGTATGGAAAATATCGAAAAAGTAGAATTGCTGCCGTATCACCGTTTAGGAGCCCATAAATGGGAAACGCTCGGGTATGAATATGAATTGAAAGACGTTGAACCGCCGACTAAAGAATCGTTGGAACATATCAAAGGAATTATTGAAAGCTACGGTCACACAGTAAAATATTGATGTTTTAATCGGAACAAGCGGTCAGTTTCAGTGGATAATTTGCAAAAAATTCGTTGAAACTGACCGCTTGTCGTTTTTCCCCTTGATATTTCGCAAAAATTCCCCAAACTATGCCTCGTTTTATGTTGAACTTACGCAATAAATAGGAAAAAAAATGTCGAATCCACTTTTAGATCTTGCAGCATTACCGAAATTCTCACAAATTAAACCCGAACATATCCAACCGGCGATTAGCCAATTAATTCAAGACTGCCAAACAACGATTGAACAAGTCGCTCAAATCGAGAATCCGACTTGGGAAAATTTTTATCTACCGCAAGCTGTCAGTGGCGACAAACTATCACGAGCGTGGTCTCCGGTTGCGCATTTAAATGCGGTTAAAAATAGTCCTGAGCTACGAGAAGCTTATCAAGCTTGTTTGCCGTTACTTTCCGAATACAGCACTTGGGTCGGGCAACATCAAGGCTTATACCAAGGCTATGTTAAACTTAAAAACAGTCCTGAATTTGCCGATTATTCCGTAGCGAAAAAGAAAGCGATTGAAAACAGTTTGCGCGATTTTGAGCTTTCGGGAATTTCTCTGCCGGCAGATAAACAACAACGCTACGGCGAAATCTCAATGCGCTTATCTGAGCTTAGCTCGCAATTCAGCAACAATGTGCTGGATGCCACAATGGGGTGGGACATTGTGATTGAAAATGAAGACGAACTGAAAGGTTTGCCGGAGTCTGCGCTAGAGGCGGCAAAGCTTTCGGCACAAAGTAAAGAAAAAAGCGGTTATCGTTTTACCCTTGAGTTCCCAAGCTATCTGCCGGTAATGACCTATTGTGAAAATCGTGATTTACGTGAGCAAATGTACCAAGCTTACAATACTCGTGCTTCCGATCAAGGTGTAAATGCCGGAAAGTGGGACAACTCCGCAATAATGGCAGAACAGTTGGAATTGCGTTTGGAACTGGCGCAATTACTCGGGTTTAATACCTATGCTGATTACTCTTTAGCAACCAAAATGGCAGAAAATTCACAGCAAGTCATTGATTTTTTAGAAGATTTGGCTAATCGTTCAAAAGCACAAGGTGAGAAAGAATTGGCAGAGCTACGAGCGTTTGCGGAAAAAACGTTCGGTATGACCGATTTGCAACCGTGGGATATTGCTTTTTACAGCGAAAAACAAAAACAGGCATTATATGCGATTAACGATGAAGCATTACGCCCTTATTTCCCTGAAGAACGTGTGCTATCAGGTTTATTTGAACTGATTAGACGTATTTTCGGTATGCGTGTTGAAGAACAAAAAGATTTCGACACTTACCATGCGGATGTTCGTTTTTTCAATATTTTTGATGAAACCGACCGCTTGCGCGGTTCGTTCTATCTTGATTTATATGCGCGTGAAAATAAACGTGGCGGGGCGTGGATGGATGATTGCGTTAACCAAAAACGTTTGGCTGACGGCTCTTTGCAAAAACCGGTTGCTTATTTAACCTGTAACTTTAACAAGCCAATAGGCGATAAACCGGCATTATTTACTCACGATGAAGTGACAACCTTATTCCACGAATTTGGTCACGGCATTCATCATATGTTGACAGAAATTGATGTCGGCGATGTTGCCGGTATTAACGGTGTGCCGTGGGATGCGGTAGAACTGCCGAGCCAATTCTTAGAAAATTGGTGTTGGGAAGAAGAGGCGTTGGCGTTTATTTCCGGTCATTATCAAACGGGCGAACCGTTACCGAAAGAAAAATTAACCCAATTGTTGAAAGCGAAAAATTACCAAGCGGCTATGTTTGTGCTACGCCAATTGGAATTCGGTTTGTTCGATTTCCGTTTACACTTAGCAACCCCGAAAGAAGGAATGGTGATGGAAATCTTAAAAGCGGTGAAAGCGCAAGTCGCGTTAGTCGAAATTCCGACGTATGTTCGCACTCCGCATGCGTTTAGCCATATTTTTGCCGGCGGCTATGCGGCGGGTTATTACAGCTATTTATGGGCGGAAGTGCTGTCTGCCGATGCGTATTCCCGCTTTGAAGAAGAGGGGATTTTCAATCGTGCGGTCGGTCAATCTTTCTTGGATCACATCTTAACTCGTGGCGGTTCTGAAGAGCCGATGGTGCTGTTTGAACGTTTCCGCGGGCGTAAACCGACCTTAGATGCGTTATTAAAACACAAAGGTATTGCGTAATCGTTTAATACTTTGTTTTCAAACAAAATTTTTATGGGAGCGGAGATGTTCAACTGCATTAGCTTTACAACGTGAAAAGTGCAGAAATGAACCAAACGGGATTAAGATACCTAACAATGTTTTTAACGAGCGTTTTTACGCTCGTTTTTCTTTTCTTTTCAATACTAAATCGCTAGAATTTGCCAAATTATGTAACACGCCTATCGGGCGTACTCAAATTGGCAATCGGTTATTTTTGCAAAATTTTTCCTCAAACCGACCGCTTGTATTGCTTTAAAAGGAAGTGTCATGTCTTTAGAACTCTCAGAAATTCGTCAGCGGATTACTCAAGTAGATCGCAACCTACTCAAACTGCTTTCCGAACGTCATCGTTTAGCTTTTGATGTTGTGCGCAGTAAAGAGGTTACCCAAAAACCGTTGCGTGATGTTGAACGTGAAAAACAGTTATTGCAAGAGTTGGTTAATTATGCGGAAGCGGAGAATTATCAGCTTGATCCACAATATATTACCCAGATTTTTCAACGTATTATTGAAGATTCTGTGCTCACTCAACAGAATTATTTACAGAATAAGCTGAACGAAATTAAAGAGCAGAACATTTCCGTGGCGTTTTTAGGCATGCGCGGTTCTTATTCGCATTTGGCGGCTCGTCAGTTCGCCAAAAATTATCAAGAATCACTGATTGAACTGAGCTGTGAGTCTTTTGATGATGTGTTTAATAAAGTTAAAAACGGGGAAGCGGATTACGGCGTATTACCGCTGGAAAACACCACATCCGGTTCAATTAATGAAGTGTACGATTTATTACAAACTACCGATTTATCATTAGTCGGTGAATTGGCTTATCAAATCAAACATTGTGTATTGGCACCGCAAATGGTGGATTTATCCGAAATTGATACTATTTATACCCATCCGCAGCCGGCGCAGCAGTGTAGCCAATTTATTCAGAGCTTGGATAAAGTTCATGTCAGATATTGTGAGAGCAGCTCTCATGCGATGCAGATGGTTGCGCGTTTAAATGAACGCCATTGCGTGGCGTTAGGCAACGAAGACGGCGGCAAATTATATGGTTTGGAAGTGATTAAAACCGATATCGCCAACCAGCCGAACAATATCACGCGTTTTATCGTATTAGCGAAAGAACCGGTGAATGTTTCGCCGCAAGTGCAGACTAAAACGTTATTATTAATGAGAACAACCCAACAGGCCGGCGCTCTGGTCGATGCGTTGTCAGTCTTCAAGACGCACGATATTCGTATGACTAAACTGGAATCCCGCCCGATTTACGGCACGCCGTGGGAAGAGATGTTTTACATTGAATGTCAAGCAAACATCCATTCCGAAAACACGCAAAAAGCCTTGGCGGAACTTGAACAGGTCACCACTTATTTAAAAGTATTGGGCTGCTATCCGAGTGAAATTATTGAGCCGGTGAGATTGTAGTTTGCAATAAGTGGTTACTAAAGTGCGATTGGCATGAGAGTATTCTCATGCCAATATTATTTTGTATCGAGATAACGCATGAAGATACGGCATCCTTAGCACAATGTTCTGTAAACAAGCGGTCTTTTTCTCGGAATTTTTTGCAAAATTCGTGAGTGATGCGTTCGCTTGATTTTGACCGTAAGTGCAAAGGTTTTGACATCGTCAGAGAAACATAAACACACCGTCAGTATAGCGAAAAATACCATGAAACCACCTTTTTCCTCAAAACGAGCATTCAATACCCGCGCAAAGAAGCCTGTACGTTCTTTTGACGACACTATCGTCTTGTTATTGAACAAACCTTATGATGTGTTGACTCAATTTACGGACGAGCAACATCGCCAGACCTTAAAAGATTTTGTACCGATCCCAAATATTTATCCTGTCGGTCGTTTGGATCGCGATAGTGAAGGGCTGCTTTTACTCACGAACAACGGTGAAATTCAACACCGTTTGGCAAACCCGAAATTTGACAAAGAGAAAATTTATTGGGTTCAGGTGGAAGGCGAACCGAACGAAGCTGATTTGGAAAAATTGCGTAAAGGCGTGGAATTAAAAGACGGTTTAACTAAGCCGGCAAAGGTCCGAAAAATCATGCCTCCTCCATTTAATTGGGTAACGGCACCGAAAATTCGTGAGCGTAAAACCATTCCGACTTCGTGGATTGAATTAGTGATTTCCGAAGGAAAAAACTGCCAAGTTCGGCGTATGACTGCGCATATCGGCTTTCCGACGTTACGTTTGATTCGAGTGGCGTTAGGCGGATTTTTGCTAAATGATCTTGCCCCCGGAGAGTATCGACGGCTAAATGATAGCGAAAAACGCACGTTATATCGACAATTAGGGTTGCGTAAGGTCTGTGACGATTCACCCGATTCCGTTTACAAGCGGTCGGATTCATCGCATTTTTTGCAAATGAAGTGAAAGATTTTTATGTTTAAAAAGAGTAAACTAATCGAAAATTCGGTATTATGTAGCAGTTGCACAAAACCTAAAATACACTCTCAACCGCAGTAAAATTTTTGATGCCCTTAATTGTTAAGGGCATTTCTTTTTGTAAATTTTAGCTAATTTTCCCACTTGTTTGCCAATATTATTGGCTTGCGATGTAAATTTTCCCATCAATGGGCGTAGCCAATCCGCTCAGCCTTGTCAAAGGTAAGCTGATTTCTCTGTACTTACATTTCAATTCGTTTTTTAGTTAAGCAAATTAGGCTGCCAGTAACTCTTGCTCGTACTTCATTCTTTCATTGAGATTTTTGAAGTAGGACTGGGAAATTTCTTCGGGGCTAAATGCGGTCATACCGACAAGCTCTTGCGTGCGGTGGTTTCCTTGCCAATAACCTACCCATTCCCTTAATGGCAATACCCATAAACAACGTTTGAGAATATCACTAAACAGCTCGCCATTAGATTTTTGGCGGTTATCTGACATAAATGCGGCTTGGTTGGCATAATGTAGGGCGTATTTGTTATCACATTTGTGATGTACACCACGATGTAAATCACGGAAACGAGCGTTAAAGGATTCGGCGAGATTGTTATTGATGCCTTTTGCACTGTAACATAAATCGTGATTAACACTCCAACGAGTGTAATGAAAATCTAAACCTTTATAGGCTGGATTTTCATCACACATAATATCACTGCCTTGTTTCACGAATTGATGGTTTAATGCCAAAATTGTTTTGGCATTTTCAGTATAGTCCATTGCCACAATAGTTCTATTTGAACCCCATAATGTCTCATCATTAGAAGCACGTTGATTTAAGCTGATGATACAACGTTTAGTCGGTCTGAATTTTGGAAGTTTTCGTCCTTTTTTATCGGCTTTTTGTTTCTGTTTATGGGCGTTTTTAGCGAAGTTAGCTGGACGTAATTTGAAATTAATCCACGCACCATCTTCGTGAATTTCCCCTTGCAATGGCGTTAAATCTCGAGTTTTGAATAGGGCTTCACGCAGTTTATGGCAAAGGACAAAAGCCGTTTTATAACTAATATTAAGGTGACGGCTCATTGTTATTGCTGAAATCCCTTTGACTTCATTCGCAAAGAGAAGAATGGCTGCCAAAATATCAACAAACGGTAATTTATGAAAAGCAAATGCTGTATTAGTCGTAATATAGAAGTGACGTTGGCAATGTTTACAACACCAACGTTTGCGAGATTGAAGAAAGTAAGCATTATGGCGAATACCGCAATGCGGACAACAAACATCGTGAATATTATCAGGATTTCCCCAGCGGTTTGCTTTTAAAAGTCGGAAGGCTTCATCTTCACTTAGACGGAAGATATGTTTAAGGGATAATGTTTTAGATTTGCTTGAAAGTAAGTAATGAGTCATAAGTATTCCTTGTGTGTACAAGGCACTCAAAGCTAAACGCTAGACATAAAAAATCGCCCACCTGAATTTTCAGGTCGGCTCAAAGCGTTTTGCCCTGAATACCGTACTGCCACAAGAAATACGTGGACTTTAATAAATGAGTTGCAAACCGAAATAGAGCCTTAATAAAGGTTCCTACGCCTATATGGTTCGCTTTGCTTCTTTGAAAGAAACTAGGCTAAATATAAATAAATGGTTCATTGGCAAATTGTTATTGTTCATCAATGATGAACGGCATTCAATATAGATCTACGTTGTTTTTCTGTCAAATAAAAAAGCAACCCATTGCTGAGTTGCTATGAGAAAGCTAATTTTATCGGATTATAAACAATAGGAGTTCATCTAAAAGACGAACTCCATAAATGGAAATAATTATTCCCATCTCACAGGAATAGTATCGACCAAAATCCAGCGTCTTTTTTCTTCGGACGTGTTTCGGTACTCATCACTATTACCGTCAAATTTAAGAATATTAATTTCAGCATCAGTTAATTTTGTCGCAATACAAGATGAAGTACTTTCTATTCTTGCAAGATTATCCCAATAGGTAGAATAATTACACCCTGCTCTTATAAATGTCTTCATACTATCTAAGTCAATATTCATACTAAGGATATATTTATCACTATCCCTAGCCATGTGATCTTGTGCTTTCTCAATTAAATCCACTTGTTTGCGACTTGGCTTAATATAAAATTTCAGTTGATCAAATGGTTTGCCGCTTGCTTCTTCAATACTAAAGGACGAAATTAGCCTGTCAAATTTAAGGTTAATTCTTCCTGTTTTTTCATAGGTTTCATGGTCATATTCAATACTATTAACATATGCATTTTTAATTTCGTATGAATCTTCTGAGAGTAGGTACTTCTTCGCATTTTCAAGATGTTCACGGTAATCTTTCTCTAAAGATTCCAAATTTTTCTCGAAATAAGCCTTAGCTTCTTTTTCTTTGCGTTTTAAAGAATCATCGTCTTTACACTCATTGGTAGGGAAATAATTACTTCGTCTTAGATCTAATGTATTGTCCACAAAATAATCCATATATTCATGGCTATATAGCATATTTTTTGCAGAGATCATTTTGATCTCGGAAGAACATACGTTTTTTACGTTATTGGGGAAGCTCTCTTTCTCTAAATCACCTGATATTTGTTCAGTAACATCGTAATAGGAATCATTGAATGCGGAAGAAAGAACATCTAGAGAGCACACTGTTGCAACAACTGGGAAAATGAATTTTCCAAATTTTTGAAAAGCCATTACAGATTTCCTTCTTCTGACTTATTACGTTTTTTAGCTAATAATTCTTTAGGATAAGTGAAAACAATTTTTAAATACGTTTTCAGAAAATCAACAGCATTGACATCAAGATTTGATGTTTTACGGTGAGCGATATAGCAGCCAACAATAAGGTAGAAGTAAATCAGTTCTTTCATAATGTTTCCTTATAACTAAAAAACCAATATCAGGGAAAATTTTAAGGGAAAACCTTGCAGTATATGGTATAGTATGTGTACAGTCTGATGTAGTAACTAACGGTGTATATCAACCACACTAGTTGTGGGTACACTCATCAATTAGTGGGTAAAGAATGAATATCAACGAGAAAATCCGAAGAATCCGTGAATCAAAAGAATGGTCGCAAGAGCAGATGGCTGAAAAACTGAATATGTCATTAAATGGCTATGCCAAGATTGAGCGTGGTGAAACAAAGTTATACTTAGACAAGTTAGAGCAGATTGCACAGATTTTGGATATTGATGTTGTTGAGTTGATCCAATCAGGTGAGAAAAATATCTGCTTTCAAATTGAATCACCATTAGGTTCGGTGTATCAAGGTGTGGGAGAATCATCACTATTGATTGAGATTGAGCGATTGAAGTTGGAGCTTTCACATGCAAAAGAAAAGGAAGGTTTACTGAATAAATTGCTTGATCAGAAGGATAATGAGATTAACGGACTAAAGCAGTTATTGCTGGCTACAAAACCAAAGCCATAAAGTAAATATTGATTTTTGATCACGTAATACAATCCAACAAGAATGCTGTGCTGTTTCAATAAATCTCGCCACGTTTACTTGATCATAAAACCACTATTTTATACAAAAAATGACTTAACCTCTATCTAAAACACTGTGTGTTTTGTAGCTTTTACCGTTTTAGAAAACCCATATATGTACGATACCCAAACAACCACAAAATCGTTTGATTTCGTACGATTTTAACGTCTGAATGGTTTGACATAACGAACTAAATGATGCCACACTTCCATGTTGTTTATTTTTTGTACTTAAATGATCAATATCTCTACTTTTTTGATAATTTTTTGCTACAATACATCTGTAAATTAATATTCAAAGGAATAAAAGCACTATGACGCCTCTATCGTATCAGCTTTTTATATTTAACGATGATTTTTCTCTCCTTAGTGTTAATGACGAGAAATCATTATCGTTTCTGAGAAGCTTTACTGATTTCTTGCCACAAAGGAATCAAGGTATTGAATTTGAAGTTAAAGATAATAAACTTACTCAGAAAGTTATTGACAGCATTGATCTCCGCTCCATTGACAATAAGTGGAGTATCGACTTTAAACCTAGACAGATTTTATTAGCTTATAATCATAATTCCCCTGATGAAAACTATTCTTTAGGTAATTTCCGTAGTGATGTTTTAAAGTTAATCACTAAAATATCAGAAGAAATTTCTTTTGATAAATCTATTAGATTAGGTTTTGTTCGAAACTCTATAGATGAAAATAGTCAAGATTTTATAGAAGAAAAGACAAACTTTCCTGAAGAAAACGTATCTACAAGTGAAATTATAGAAAAAACAATTCGTTTAGCTCTTAGAAAAGAAAATTTAACACTAGGAGAGTTTATAAACCATGTTAAATCAAAAACATATTCTTTGGATGCTAGGATAGAAAATGCTAATTTCTCAGGAATTCATATACTTGATGATATAAATACTCTAACATCAAATTTAAATCCTAGATTTGGTATGAAAGAAATCGAATTGTTTTTACGTGAAATTGAAATTATTCTGGAGTAATAATTATGAACTTGAACTCTTTGCAAAATAATTTATTTTATTCTGACCGTTTAGAGTCAAGCTTAAAAACTTTCATTCGTAGTGAGAACAAAACGACTTACGTAAGAGAATCTTTTTCTAGTGATATAACTTATGATATTAATTTGTTTACATCATCTGATGTTCCTATTGAGTTTTTAAGCAATGAAAATTTCAAGAATGAATTAATTTCTAAATTCCAAAGTAAATTTATAAATTTCATGATGTTTGAAGAGGTTGTTGAAGATTACTATAATTCAATAGAGTTAGAATTATTAAATTACTTTGATAGAAACTCATATGTGACTGGTCAATGGTTTTCTAAACTATTCACAGATTTTATTAATAAACCAAGAATGTTAGTAAATTTACTAAAAATCCTAGCTAAATTGAAGCATGATACACTTCCTAATACCCATATCTGTATAGCTGCTTTATTATCCAATAAAGATATGGAAGTAAAGGATTTTGCTATTAGAGTTTTTGAATCTTGGGGAGATTCTAAGTCATTAAAAATCCTTGAAAATACAGCAGAAATCTCACCCAAATGGCTGGAAGATTATAAACAATCAGTAATTGAAGATCTTAAAGAAAAATGCTAGTTTAGTGAATTAATATGTCATTTCTTATTAGAAAAATAACTAAATCTAAATGGAAAAACTCGAATGATCCAGAAGGGTGTGAAGAGTTAGAGATTAATAAGTTATCGTCAGATGCTATTACATCATGTCTAAGAACATCAAAAAACTCATTATCTTTTTGGGAGGTATCAGATATTAATGATGACTCTACTTTAGAAAATAATATTGATCTAAAAAATGTTATTTTAGCATTACTAACAAGTCCTAAAAATGAAGATGTGAGTGCTTTGGATATAGTATATTTTGAAAAAAATGAAGAGATTTTGAAAGAAAATGGTATATCTCTTGATAAGACTGATGGAGATACCATTGATGACAATCTAAAATCTTTACATATAGATTTATGTGATTTAAATCATAAGAGCTTAACTTTTATTGCTAATAAAATGTGCTCGTGTTTAAATAAAAATCATCATAAAAGGTTCACAAAAAAGTCGTTAAAAGATCTTTTAAAAGGTCATATTCAAGTCAATAAAGAATTACTACCTAAGCTTACTCCAAAGTTACAAGAAAAATTAGATGATTGAGTGACATATTAGGCAAAAGAAATATTAGTTTTATTATTTCAATGGAATTTGTTTAATTGATGCTCAAGGATTTGTAAGATATTTATATAATAGTTTAAGGTGTAATGAAAAAATATGAAATATTTTCCATTACACCTATTTTAATTTTAACTTTCAGATAGGAACTTAAAAGAAGTATCAAAAGCAACCTGCATATCTCTTGACATTTTTCGATAGTGAGCGATTAGATGCTTTTCCTTTTCATTCAGTTCACTTTCATTCATAGAATCACGAAATATTTTACCTTCTCCACGCATCAACCAATTCAAATCAACATTCAACACATCACTAATTCTGATTAAAACTTCAGCACTTGGATCTCGCTCATTGAGCAAATAGTTCTGAAGGGTGCGGTAAGGTACATTAAGTAACTCAGCAAAAGCTTTGATATTCAAGCCTTTATACTCCATCACTTCTCTTAAGCGGTTGTTTATACTCATTTTTGTATCCTATATTGACTTTTATGTAGTTTTTGAGTATGATTAAATCATATTATATACCCATATTGTACATTTTTTTTATTTATGGCACAAAGTTTTTTGTTATCTAGCTCTGCAAGAAAATTAAGTCCGCTTAAGATAGCTCGCCTATCTAATGCAGACGCATTTTCTTTATTGCATGAATTACGCTGGAGAAGTAAAAATGAACAAGTTTGCCCTAAATGCGGTGTACAACATAAAGCCTACTGTATCTCTACTCGCAAACAATGGCGTTGCAAGCATTGCAAACACACATTTAGCATTACATCAGGGACAATTTTTGCAAACCATAAACTGCCGATTCAGACCTATTTATTTGCTATTGCCTTATTCGTCAATGCAGTTAAGGGAATTTCAGCCTGCCAACTCTCTCGTGATTTGAATGTACAGTATAAAACCGCTTTTACTTTATCGCATAAAATCCGTGAAAGCCTGATTGTACAGCGTGAGCTTTTTCCACTTTCAGGCGAAATTCATATTGACGGTACTTACGTGCATTCCGCTCCACGCCCAAAGAATAAGAAAACAGAACGTGTGGATAGACGTTTAAAAGAAAATGCCAATCCAAATAAACGTGGCGTACTGGTAATGCGTGAACGTTACGCTGAACAGGATACTTTATCTAATCCGCAGTTAGTCGGAGCAAAGAGAACCATCACGTTTCCTATTTTGTCAGAAAACACCGAAACCGTGAAGAAATTGGCTGCTGCATATATTGAACCAAATAGCCGTATTCATACCGATGAAAACAGTGCTTATGATGAATTAATCGTGGATTACGACTTACAACGAGTGAACCATCAAAAAGAATATCGTAGCGATGAAGGGATTACCAATAACCTTGCAGAAAGTTACTTTAGTCGCTTTAAACGTATGTATTACGGGCAAGTCCACAAAATGAGTAATATCTACCTTGATAACTACGCAAACGAAATAGCCTATCGGGAAGATACTCGCAAACTGGATAATTTAACGATTTTCAACGATATCACCAGTAAATGCCTTTCTACACCATCAGAAAACGCTTGGAAAGGCTATTGGAAAGGTAATCACAGACAAGTAGAAAGGCTAATAATGTAATATGGCAAACCCAATTTACTATACGCAAATTAAACAAAAAATCGCTCAGTTTGAGCGAGAAAAAGAGCAGGTACAGGCTCATCTAGCTCTAGTTGAACGCCGTATTGCTTTACTTCATCAAGCCTTAGACGTAATGAACATCAGTGAAGATGAAGTTCATCAACACAACACCGAACATTTTAAATATCGAGTTTACCATAAACGCTTTAACGGCAAATTAAGCCAACTTATCCAACAAGTAATGAAAGCTGAACCACATCGTTCTTGGCGGGCGGAAGAAATAACAGAAGCGGTACTCGTTGCAGATAAACAAGCCTATCGTCCTATTACTAAAGATTATATTGAGTCTGTCCGCTCCGCTTGTGAACGCCTTGCAAGACGAGAGATAATAGAGAGAGTTGAAGTTGTTCGATACAAAGTGATTCAATGGAAATGGAAACAAAGATAGCGGTAGAATACCGCTATCTTTTATGCTCCAATCTCTTTTAACTTCCATGTAATCTTCGGATTTTGACCACTTCCTGCAATAGAATGCTTTTCAATAATCCCCTGACTATGTAATCGTCTTAATGCGTGAGCAAATGCGATAACAATCGAGTGGAAATCCGATTTATCAGGCGTATAGCCTTCCAATTCAAAAGCCTTAATCATAATCTCATTTGTTGATAACCACTGATTTGGAAAACGCTTAAAAACTTTAGCAATAAATTCATTAGGACTATAAGTGTAAGATTTAGATTTCTCACCCCGTTGTTTTGTCGCTAATGAAAATGGCTCACTATTTAATGCTATCAAGGCTTGCTGTAACGTAGCAATATGCTGTTTAGCTACTTCAATACATTTTTCGAAATAGGTAACGTCTTGTGTTAATTTAGCGATTTTCTGCTGAATAGCACTCATATCACTTGCTTTTACCATAAATAAAAATCCTTGTGGTTAGTAAAACTCACAAGGATTGTAGTAAAATTTAGTTAAGCGGTCTTTGTGCAACTGCTACATAATACCG
>NZ_JBGXYA010000016.1:0-28075 GCF_041814905.1 Glaesserella sp.
ACTGCCGTCTTTACTGTCTAAACAGTAATAACCTTCACGCTCAAATTGATAACCTTGTTCTGCTTTTGCATTCGCTAAACTTGGTTCGACAAAACCGTGCTTAACCACTAACGATGTTGGATTTACCACAGCACAAATATCCTCTTCCGCACCCGGATTGGCTACGGTAAAGAGTTTGTCGTAAATACGGAACTCCGCAGGTTTATTATGTACCGCAGATACCCAGTGAATTACGCCTTTGACTTTGCGTCCGTCCGCAGGGTTTTTGCCTAATGTGTCCGGATCGTAGGTGCAATAAATTGTAGTGATCTTACCGCTTGCATCTTTTTCAACGCGTTCCGCTTTAATCACATAAGCATTACGCAAACGCACTTCTTTACCTAATACAAGACGTTTATACTGCTTATTCGCTTCTTCGCGGAAATCCGCTTCATCAATATAAAGTTCGCGGGTAAACGGCAATTTTCTTGTACCGAGTTCTTCACGGTTCGGGTGATTCGGCGCGGTTAGCCATTCTTCGCCTTCAAAGTTTTCAATCACCACTTTAACCGGATTAATTACAGCCATGGCACGCGGTGCGTTGGTGTTTAAATCGTCACGAATACAAGATTCCAGCGCGCTGTATTCCACCACATTATCTTGTTTGGTGACGCCAATACGGCGAGCAAATTCACGAATTGACGCCGGTGTATAACCTCGACGACGTAAGCCTGAAATCGTCGGCATACGCGGATCGTTCCAGCCATCAACAATACCATCATTAACTAATTTCAATAGTTTGCGCTTAGAGGTTAATGTCCCTTCTAAGTTTAAGCGGGAAAATTCATACTGATGCGGTAACGGGCGCTCGATGCTGATATTGTCTAAAACCCAATCATATAAACGGCGGTTATCTTGGAATTCCAAGGTACAGAGAGAGTGTGTGATACGCTCAATCGCATCCGAAATACAGTGGGTAAAATCGTACATTGGATAAATGCACCATTTATCGCCCGTTTGGTGGTGACTGGCAAATTTGATACGGTATAACACAGGATCACGCATAACGATGAATGGTGAAGCCATATCAATTTTCGCACGCAAGCTCATTTTCCCTTCTTCGATTTCACCGTTTTTCATTTTTTCGAAAAGGGCTAAGTTTTCTTCAATCGGACGGTCACGATATGGGCTGTTTTTACCCGGTTCAGTTAATGTGCCACGGTATTCACGCATTTCATCAGGCGACAGCTCATCCACATAGGCTAAGCCTTTATTAATTAATTCAATGGCATAGCCGTAAAGTTGATCGAAATAATCGGACGCATAACGCGGTTCGCCTTCCCATTTAAAACCTAACCATTCAACGTCTTGTTTGATAGATTCTACATACTCTACATCTTCTTTTACTGGGTTGGTGTCATCAAAACGGAGGTTACACAAGCCGTTGTAATCTTCTGCAATTCCGAAGTTTAAACAGATTGATTTTGCATGACCAATATGTAAATAGCCGTTTGGCTCAGGTGGGAAACGGGTATAAACGTTATTATGTTTTCCGCTTTTTAGATCTTCATCAATGATATGGGTAATAAAGTTAGCACGAACATCATGATGCTCGTTGTGTAAAATCTCTTCGCTGCTCATAGTGGCTCTCATTTGGTTAAAAATAACGAAACATTCTACACTTTATCGGAGTTAACTCAAAATAGTTAGCTTATTTGTGATAAAAATTGACTAAAAAACGACGACAGCCTACAATTTCGCTCCGCACATTAACCTACTACGGACTTACAAGCGGTAGGTTTCCTCCGAAAATTTGCAAACACATCTCAAATACTGAATTAAGGAACCTAAAATGAAACGATCCCTTTCGATTGAATTTTCTCGCGTCACGGAAGCCGCCGCGTTGGCAGCGTTTGCCTGGCTTGGACGAGGTAATAAAAATGCCGCCGATGATGCAGCGGTTAAAGCCATGCGTTTCTTGTTAAATCAAATGGAAATTCGCGGAGAGGTTGTGATTGGTGAAGGCGAAATCGATCAGGCGCCCATGCTTTATATCGGTGAGAAAATCGGCTTATGCCGCCCTGAAGACACTGAGGTGACTATTGCGGTTGATCCGATTGACGGAACGCGAATGACGGCGATGGGGCAGGCAAATGCGTTATCGGTACTTGCAGCGGGCGGAAAAGAGACGTTCTTAAAAGCACCGGATATGTATATGGAAAAACTGGTTGTCGGTCATGAAGCCAAAGGGATGATCGATTTGAATTTACCGCTTGAACAAAATTTGCGTCGCGTGGCATCCAAAAAAGGGAAACTTCTTTCGCAGCTCACCGTCGCCGTGTTGGACAAACCGCGTCATAAAGAAGTAATTGCGACGATGCAAACGCTGGGTGTGCGTGTGATGGCAATTCCGGACGGTGATGTCGCCGCCGCGGTACAATGCTGTTTGCCGGAAGCGGATTTAGATATGCTTTACGGTATCGGTGGCGCTCCGGAAGGCGTAGTCGCTGCAGCCGCGGTACGGGCTTTAGGCGGTGATATGCAGGCGCGCTTGATTCCTCGTAATCAAGTAAAAGGCAATACACTTGAGAATTTTGCCCATGAAGAAAAAGAGATTGCGCATTGTGAAGCCTTAAATGTGCCGATTAATGAAGTATTAAAATTAGATGACTTAGTGCGCGATGACAATCTGGTGTTTTCTGCTACAGGAATCACTAACGGTGATTTAGTTAAAGGTATTCATCGTAAAGGCAATTTAGCAATTACCGAAACGCTGTTAATCAGAGGACGTTCCCGCACGATTCGTAAAATTCAGTCTTATCACTATTTAGATCGTAAGGATGAACAGCTTTACCGTTTGATCAACGTGTAAAATCGAACTTCAGTAACCGTGATACCACAGGGATAATTCGCTGTTATGCTTCGTGGCGGATAATTTTCAGATCGCCTAAAAAACTCTCATTCGGTTTGTTGTTTTTAAAAAAGCGCTTGCAATCTTTGTTCAGCACTCTATAATGCGCCACATCAGACGCGGGGTGGAGCAGCTTGGTAGCTCGTCGGGCTCATAACCCGAAGGCCGTCGGTTCAAATCCGGCCCCCGCAACCAGTTTAAAGGCTCATTGTTCTGCTAAGAACAATGAGTTTTGTTATATATAGACGTTTGCATTTGCAAATTTTTGTATAAAACAGACCGCTTGTAGCCCCATAACTGAAGTTTGGGGCTTTTTTGCGGCTAAATAGTCAGCTTTGTTGTATGTAAGAGGGCTTTCGAAGCTCTTTTTTTATATCTGTCAAATGGAGAATACTTTGGCAACATTAGAACAAAAATTACAGGAACTAGTACAAGATTCCATTGAGGCAATGGGATTCGAATTAGTTGGTATCGAATGTCAGCGCGCGGGTCGTTTTATGACTGTGCGTTTATATATTGATAAAGAAGGTGGTGTAACCATTGATGATTGTAGCGATGTCAGCCGCCAAGTGAGTGCGATCTTTGACGTGGAAGATCCGATTGCGGATAAATATAACCTTGAGGTGTCATCGCCGGGGTTGGATCGTCCGCTTTTTACCCTAGCGCACTATGAAAGGTTTATTGGTCGTGAGGCGGTGATTCATTTACGTATCCCGATGTTTGACCGTCGCAAATGGCAAGGAAAATTGGTTAGCGTAGAAGGTGATTTAATTACTTTAAGCGTTGACGGCAACAATCAAAGTTTTGCATTTGGCAATATTCAAAAAGCAAATTTAGTCCCCGTATTTAATTTCTAAGGAAATCGAACAGAATGAGCAAAGAAATTTTATTAGCCGCTGAAGCGGTATCAAACGAAAAGTTATTACCGAAAGAGAAAATCTTCGAAGCCCTCGAGACAGCGTTAGCCATTTCAACGAAAAAGAAAGCGGCGGCGGAACGTGAAGATCGTAAAACAGCAGCCGGTATTGATATTGATGTACGTGTAGTCATTGACCGCAAAACCGGTGATTTTACCACTTACCGTCGTTGGTTAGTGGTTGAGAAAGTTCATAACCAAACTCGAGAAATTACCTTAGAAGCGGCACAATTTGAGAATCCTAATATTCAATTAGGTGACTTTATTGAAGATGAAATCGAGTCAATTGCTTTTGATCGTATTACGATGCAAACGGCGCGCCAGGTAATCAGTACTAAAATTCGTGAAGCGGAACGTAATAAAGTCGTTGAACAGTTCCGTTCACAATTGGATTCGATTATTACAGCAACAGTGAAAAAAGTAAGTCGTGAGCAAATCATCCTGGATTTAGGTAACCAAGCGGAAGCCGTAATTGTGCGGGAAGACATGTTACCTCGTGAAAACTTCCGCCCGGGCGACCGTGTACGCGGTGTATTGTATGCGATTAAACCGGAGTCAAAAGGACCGCAATTATTTGTTACCCGTTCTAAACCGATTATGATTCAAGAGCTTTTCAAATTAGAAGTGCCTGAAATCGGCGAAGAAGTGATCGAAATTAAAGGCGCGTCTCGTGATCCGGGTTCACGAGCGAAGATTGCCGTGAAAAGCAATGATAAACGAATCGACCCGGTTGGAGCATGTGTGGGAATGCGTGGCGCGCGCGTTCAGGCAATCACTAATGAATTAGGCGGTGAGCGTGTAGATATCGTGCTTTGGGACGATAACCCGGCACAATTTGTGATCAACGCCATGGCACCGGCAGATGTTAGCTCAATTGTTGTGGATGAGGATAATCACTCAATGGATATTGCCGTTGAGCCAAACGCATTGGCTCAAGCAATCGGTCGTAATGGCCAAAACGTCCGTTTAGCGACACAGTTAACTGGCTGGACATTAAATGTAATGACTACCGAAGAGTTAGATAAGAAACACCAAGCTGAAGATAATAAAATTATCGATTTATTTGTCACTTCTTTGGAAATCGATGAAGAATTTGCACACCTTCTAGTGGATGAAGGTTTCACTAGCTTAGAAGAGTTAGCTTATGTGCCGGTGAGTGAATTAACTGCAATTGACGGCCTAGAAGATGAAGATTTGGTTGAAGAGCTACAAACGCGTGCGAAAAACATTTTAACGGCAAAAGCGCTAGCTGAAGAAGAAGCGTTAAAACAAGCACATATCGAAGACAAATTGTTGAGTTTAGAAGGTATGGATCGTCATATTGCATTCAAACTTGCCGAAAAACAAATTACCACCCTTGAAGAACTTGCAGAACAAGGCGTTGATGATTTAGCCGATATTGAAGAATTAACTGCGGAAAAAGCGGGCGAATTAATCATGGCAGCACGTCAAATCTGTTGGTTTAGCTAAGCGTAGGGAGAAAACATATGAGTGATAATGAAATTAAAACAGACGCACCGAAAAAATTGAGTTTACAGCGCAGAACTAAAACTACGGTAAGTAGCACAGGTGTAGGCGGTAAATCAAAAGAGGTTCAAGTTGAAGTCCGTAAATCACGTAAAGTTGATACCGAAGCGGCCAAAAAAGCAGCAGAAGAAGCGGCAAAAGCAAAAGCCTTAGCAGAACAAGCTGAAAAAGAAGCTGCAGCAGCTGCAGCAGCGGCTAAAGCGGAAGAAGCGAAAAAATTAGTTTCTCAACCGCCGGTTATGCCGAATAAACCTACTCAACCAAAAGCGGAAGTGAAACCTGCTGCACCAAAAGTTGAAAAAGTTGTCGATGCGGAAAAAGAGGCGAAACGCAAAGAAGAAGCGGAACTTCGTCGTAAACAAGAAGAGCTTGCCCGCCAAAAAGCGGAAATGGAAGCAAAACGTGCTGCAGAAAATGCCCGCCGTTTAGCGGAAATCGCTCGAGAAGAATCCGGCGAAATCAATGAAGACTTTGAGGATGACCGTTTTACGTCAAGTTATGCGCGTGAAGCGGATCGTGATCACGATCGTCGCAGCGAAGGTAATCGTGGTCGTGGGAAACCAGGTGTTGCCAAAGCGAAGAAAGGCGCTCGTGACGATGATAAAAATGAGCGTAACGCGGATCGTCGTAATCAAAGAGATGTTAAAGGTAAAGGTAAACAAGCGAAGAAAAACAGTGCATTACAGCAAGCCTTTACTAAGCCTGTGCAAGCAGTGAAAACCGATGTCGTCATTGGTGAAACCATTACCGTTGCAGAACTAGCTAACAAAATGGCGGTAAAAGCAACGGAAATTATCAAAACGATGATGAAAATGGGCGAAATGGTGACGATTAACCAAGTGATCGACCAAGAAACCGCACAACTTGTCGCAGAAGAGATGGGACATAAAGTTATTCTGCGTAAAGAAAATGAATTAGAAGAAGCGGTAATGGAAGATCGTGATACCAATGCAGAATTGGTAACTCGAGCGCCGGTTGTGACCATCATGGGTCACGTTGACCACGGTAAAACGTCCTTACTTGACTACATTCGCAAAGCAAAAGTGGCGGCAGGCGAAGCGGGCGGTATTACTCAGCATATCGGTGCATACCATGTGGAAACCGATGACGGTAAGATGATTACCTTCTTAGATACCCCGGGACACGCCGCGTTTACGTCGATGCGTGCACGTGGTGCGAAAGCAACGGATATCGTGGTACTTGTGGTAGCGGCGGATGACGGTGTGATGCCACAAACGATCGAAGCGATCCAACATGCCAAAGCGGCAGGTGCGCCGATTGTGGTTGCGGTGAATAAAATCGATAAACCGGAAGCGAACCCTGATCGTGTAGAACAAGAGCTTTTACAACACGAAGTTATCTCAGAAAAATTCGGTGGTGATGTGCAATTCGTGCCGGTTTCTGCGAAAAAAGGCATGGGGATTGACGACTTATTAGAAGCTATCCTTCTTCAATCCGAAGTCTTAGAATTAACCGCAGTGAAAGACGGCATGGCAAGCGGTGTAGTGATCGAATCTTACCTTGATAAAGGTCGTGGTCCGGTTGCAACCATCCTTGTTCAATCAGGTACGTTAAATAAAGGCGATATCGTACTTTGTGGTTTTGAATACGGTCGTGTTCGTGCAATGCGTGATGAAAACGGTAAAGAAATCGAAGCAGCAGGCCCGTCTATTCCGGTGGAAGTATTAGGTCTTTCAGGTGTACCGGCAGCAGGCGATGAAGCGACTGTTGTTCGTGATGAGAAAAAAGCACGTGAAGTTGCTTTGTATCGTCAAGGTAAATTCCGTGATGTGAAATTAGCGCGTCAGCAAAAAGCTAAACTGGAAAATATGTTTAGCAATATGGCGGAAGGCGATGTGGCTGAATTGAACGTGATTGTAAAAGCAGACGTACAAGGTTCTGTAGAAGCGATTGTTCAATCCTTACACGAACTTTCAACGGCAGAAGTCAAAGTGAAAGTGGTTGGATCGGGCGTGGGCGGTATTACTGAAACCGACGCAACTCTTGCAGCAGCATCAAATGCTATCGTTCTCGGCTTTAACGTCCGTGCCGATGCCTCTGCGCGTCGTATCATTGAAAGCGAAAACATTGATTTACGTTATTATTCAATCATTTATGAATTATTAAACGAAATCAAAGCGGCAATGAGCGGTATGTTACAGCCTGAATTCAAACAAGAAATCATTGGCTTGGCAGAAGTGCGTGATGTGTTCCGTCATCCGAAATTCGGTGCAATCGCTGGTTGTATGGTCACTGAAGGTATCGTTAAACGTAATAACCCGATTCGCGTATTGCGTGACAACGTCGTGATTTTTGAAGGCGAGCTGGAATCGCTTCGTCGTTTCAAAGACGACGTTTCCGAAGTACGTAACGGCATGGAATGTGGTATCGGCGTGAAGAACTACAACGACGTGAAAGTCGGTGACCAAATCGAAGTATTTGAAGTGGTTGAAGTTAAACGTTCAATCTAATTAAAAACTTTAAGGGCGAATTTATTTCGCCCTTTCTTACAAGCGGTGAGATACAAAGCAAATTTTGCAAAAAATCCCTGAAATCTGACCGCTTGTTCGGTAGACGTTAATCGTTTTTTATCAGCGGTTAACTTTTTGTTGTGTGTATTTGGACAAAAGTCCATTTTAAAGGAAAGCAAATATGGCACTGGATTATTTAGCCTTATTTTTTCTGATCTTTGCAAGTATCGTCATTTTCTATGCGATCATTGCCATTCATGATATTCCCTACGAAATTGCGAAAAAACGTAATCATCCCCACCTTGAAGCCATTCATTATGCGGGTTGGGTTAGCCTTTTCACTTTACATGTTATTTGGCCTTTCTTGTGGATTTGG
Source organism: Glaesserella sp. (assembly GCF_041814905.1). Lineage (NCBI taxonomy): Bacteria > Pseudomonadati > Pseudomonadota > Gammaproteobacteria > Pasteurellales > Pasteurellaceae > Glaesserella > Glaesserella sp. The sequence continues at coordinate 8,181 of NZ_JBGXYA010000016.1, forward strand.
GCGACTTTATGGCATAAAGAAAACGGTTGGGGTAACGGTAATCATCAAAGGGATGCCGCGGCATTAGCGACATTAGGTGAAATATCAAAAACATTACCGGAACTTGAAAAACAGAATCATCAACTGAGCGCGGAAGTAACCGAACTTCGTCAACAACTTGCTGATTTACAACAAAAACTGACCGCACTTGAGCAAAAAGGAGAGCAATAATGGAATTGATGATTTTAGTCATTTATGCCTCAATCTGTTGGGGAATTTTCAAATTTTTCAAAATTCCATTAAATAAATGGACGGTACCGACCGCATTTTTAGGCGGTGTCGTGTTGTTGGTTTCCATGTTGTTATTCATGAATTACAACCATCCGCATACCAAACTGGCAACGCAATATTATGTTTCTACGCCGATGATTCCGAATGTGCGCGGTAAAGTGATTGAAGTGAATCCGGTGAAACCGAATGAATTGGTGAAAAAAGGCGATGTGCTATTCCGTTTGGATCCGACATCTTATCAAGCCGAAGTGGATTTACGCAAAGCGCAACTAGCTGAAGCGGAGCAGAGTGTAAAAACGCTCGAATCGGAAGTGAAAGTGGCGAAAGCCAATGTGCAAGAGAGCCGTTTGACTTTAACCCAACGTCAAAAAGAATTTGAACGTTATCGTCAATTGGTCGTCACCAATGCGGCAAGCCGTTCTGACTTGGATTTAAAAGAGCGTGAATATTTAGTGGCAAAAACGGCGTTAGAATCCGATCTCGCAGCATTAGAAAAAGCGGAGGGGCTTTATCATGCCAAGATTGATGGTGTAAATACGGCGGTTGCTCAAGCCAAAGCGCAACTTGAACAGGCGCAATTCGACTTGGATTCTACCATCGTGAGAGCGCCAGCCGATGGGTTTATTGCTCAAAATTTATTAAGAGAAGGGATGAACGCCAGCATTTTACCCTTGCGTCCTGTGATGACTTTCACACATCAGCAAGACAAACAATTTGTTGCTGCCTTTAGACAAAACTCGCTGTTACGTTTAAATGTGGGGAATGAAGCGGAAATGGCGTTTCCGTCTATTCCGGGGAAAGTGTTTAAAGCGGAAGTTATCGGTATTTTGCCTGCCATTGGTGAACATGAATTGCAAGCAAACGGCACGCTTTATACCAGTCGTTTTATCAATAACGAAGCAATGCCGTTAGTGGTCCTTAAATTGAAGGACGATTTATCCGAATACAATTTACCTTACGGCACCACCGCAGAAGTAGCGGTTTATACCGAACATTTCCACCATTTAGCCATGATGCGTAAAATTTTATTGCGTATGAACAGTTGGAAAAACTATTTGTATCTCGATCACTAATATTGATTTAGCTTACAAGCGGTCAGATTCAACGAAGAATTTGCAAATTTCTCCATGAATCTAACCGCTTGTACCAAGGCAGGAACATTCCTGCCTTTTTTGTCGGTGTCGATATCCGTTATTTTTTCTTCATTTTATCTATTTTTATTTATTGTCATATTCCTGTAATAATTGTTTGCTAAATTGCATTCTGTCTTATTAAGGAGTTTCTATGGCTAAACATATCTCATCACATTTCAACCAAGAATTAGAAAGTGTCCGTACTGAAGTTATGCAAATGGGCGGATTGGTTGAACAACAGCTCAGTATTATTCAACAATCATTAAACCAAGGCGATGCGGCCCATTTAATTGACGTGATTGACGGCGATAGTCACATTAATGACTTTGAAGTTCGAATTGATGATCATTGCCAAACTATCATTGCCCGTCGCCAACCGGCTGCCGGGGATTTACGTTTTGTATTGGCGGTAACGCGCGTTATTGTGGATCTGGAACGTATCGGTGATGAGTTGAAGAAAATTGCAAAATATTTGAATGATTTATTGCAAAACAATCGGATTTCGGCAACCGGTTTATACGATACCCACCGCTTAGTTGAAATGACCGAACAGATGTTGCGTCGAGCGTTGGATGCCTTCGCTCGTTTGGATGAAAGTGCCATATTGGAAATTGCAGAAAGTGATCGCAAACTTGATACCGATTACCGCAATCAATCACGTATTTTGATTAGTTACATGATTGAAGATCCGCGCAGTATCAGCACTTGGATTGATGTCATGATGATTAATAAAGCAATCGAACGTGTCGGTGATCATGCCAAAAATATCGCAGAACACGTGGTTTATCTTGTGCGTGGTATTGATATCCGCCATAAGCAGTTAGAGCAGTTAAAGCAAGATTTAGCGTAAAAAATAAATTTTGTCATATTTCTGCAATATTCAGTTGTTATCTTAATGTTGTCGTATGACGATAACTCACATGGAGAGATAAAATGAAATTCAACAAAGTCGCATTAACTTTAATCGCAGCGTTAACCGCCACTTCATTTGCCAAAGCAGAGAATGTTACCGGGGCGGGGGCTTCTTTTCCGCAACCTATTTATGTGCAATGGGCGCAAAGTTATCAGTCTGAAACCGGCAATCGAGTGAATTATCAATCGATTGGCTCTTCAGGTGGGGTCAAACAAATTATGTCGAAAACGGTGGACTTCGGTGCAACCGATTCACCGATGAAAGGTGAAGATTTAGCTAAAAATGATTTGGTGCAGTTTCCGACAGTCATTGGCGGCGTGGTGCCGGTCGTTAATATTGATGGTGTTAAACCCGGAGAACTCAAACTGACCGGTGAATTATTAGCAGACATTTATTTGGGCAAAATCACCCGTTGGAATGATGCGAAATTAGTTGCGATCAATCCTGACATTAAATTGCCGGATGCACCGATTACCACGGTTTTCCGTTCTGACGGTTCAGGTACGACCTTTATTTTTACGACTTATTTAAGTCAAGTATCATCCAACTGGCAGCAACAAGTTGGGGCGGCAAATTCGGTCAAATGGGCGACCTCGGCAACCGGAGCCGCAGGTAAAGGGAATGAAGGCGTATCCATTTATGTTAATCGTGTGAAGAATTCTATCGGTTATGTGGAATATGCTTATGCGAAGCAGAATGCAATGTCGCACGTTCAGTTACAAAATAAAGCAGGTAAATTTGTTCAACCGTCACAACACAGCTTTGCTGCAGCGGCGAATATTGATTGGAAAAGTGTTGCCGGATTTAGCGTATTATTAACCAACCAGCCGGCGGAAGATGCTTGGCCGCTTGCGGCGGCAACCTTTATTTTGGTGCCGAAAGTGGCGATAAAAGCCGAAAAAACAGCAACGGTGCTCAATTTCTTTGATTGGGCTTACAGTAAAGGGAATGAACAAGCACAAAAATTAGATTATGTGCCGTTACCTGATAATGTTAAAGCGATGGTACGTGATGAGTGGAAACAAATAGCGGATCAAAGCGGTAAATCGCTCTATTAATCCTTGTAAGTGGGCAGCAATGCCCACGATACAAGCGGTCGGATTTTTTTAAAAATTTGCAAATATGAATAGACTTCAGCAACAACTTAGACGCCAAGCCATGTGGGATCAACTTTTTGTTCATACCACACGTTTTTTTGCGTTCTTGGTACTCATCAGTTTAAGTGGCATTTTATTGTCATTGGTGATGGGGGCATTACCGAGTATGCAACAGTTCGGTTTTGGCTTTTTCACTTCCAGTGAATGGGATACGGTACAAGGAGAATACGGTGCGTTGGCACCGATTTACGGTACCGTCGTTACATCGGTTATCGCTTTGCTGATTGCGGTACCGGTGAGTTTCGGCATTGCGGTTTTCCTTACCGAACTTTGCCCGAATTTTTTACGTCGTCCATTGAGTATCGCCGTTGAACTCTTGGCGGGTATTCCGTCAATTATTTACGGTATGTGGGGCTTATTCGTGTTTGCACCGATTTTCTCCGAAACGGTTCAACCGTTTATGATTGAGCATTTCGGCAATCTACCTGTGATCGGCGTGCTGTTTCAAGGCATTCCGATGGGTATCGGTTTATTTCCGGCAGGTTTGATTTTAGCGATCATGATTATTCCGTTTATCGCCTCGGTCATGCGCGATGTGTTTGAAGTCACGCCGCCGATGTTGAAAGAATCCGCCTACGGTTTAGGTTGTACCCGCTGGGAAGTCATTCGCTATGTGGTATTGCCTTATACCAAAGCCGGTGTTATCGGAGGGATCATTTTAGGTTTAGGGCGTGCGCTGGGTGAAACCATGGCGGTCACCTTTATCATTGGTAATACCTTTAATATCAGTGCGAGCTTGAATAATTCGGGCGTGTCCATTACTTCCGCCTTAGCGAATGAATTTGCCGAAGCGGTCGATCCGCTCCACCTTTCTTCCTTGCTCTATCTTGGTCTTATTCTGTTTATCATCACCTTTATTGTGCTCTGTATTTCAAAACTCCTGTTATTAAAAATGAGCCGAAAAGAGGGGCGTTAGTATGAAAAATATGATTAATAAAGGTTTATATCGTCGCCGTAAATGGATGAATACGGTTGCATTAGGTCTAGCTTGGGTGATGATGGGATTCGGGTTGTTTTGGTTAGGTTGGATTTTTTATACTTTACTTGCCGAAGGAATCAGCGGTTTAGGCTTACATATTTTCCGTGTGGATACGTTACCTTCAGGTTCGGACGGCGGTTTACGTAATGCGATTTGGGGCAGCTTGTTGATTACCGTATTCGGCTTATTTATCGGCACGCCTATTGGTGTCTTAACCGGAATTTATCTCGCCGAATTTGGGCAACAAAGCAAAATGGCAACGGTTACTCGTTTTATGAACGACATTTTGTTATCCGCTCCGTCAATCGTGATTGGCTTATTCATTTATGGTATTGTAGTCGTTCAACAAGGGCATTTCTCCGGCTGGGCAGGATCGTTGGCACTTTCGTTACTGGTGATTCCCGTGGTGGTCAGAACGACCGAAAATATGTTGAAACTGGTACCAAACAGTTTGCGCGAAGCTGCTTATGCACTTGGTACGCCGAAGTGGAAAATGGTCATGATGGTGTCGTTAAAAGCAGCGAAAACGGGGGTGTTAACCGGAATTTTGTTGGCATTTGCGCGTATTTCCGGAGAAACTGCTCCGCTATTATTTACTGCATTGAATAACCAATTTTTCAGTTCGGATATGAATCAGCCTATCGCAAACTTACCGAACGTGATTTATCAATTTGCAATGAGTCCTTATAAAGATTGGCAATCCTTAGCATGGTCAGGGGCATTATTAATTGCATTAACGGTACTCATCACCAATATTGCGGCTCGTATTTTGGCACGTAAAAAGTATTAAGGACCTTACATGAAGAGTAAAATATCAGTACAACAATTAAATTTTTATTACGGTCAATTCCATGCATTAAAAAATATTAATGTAGAGATCGCAGAAAAACAGGTCACCGCCTTTATCGGTCCTTCTGGTTGTGGTAAATCTACGCTACTGCGTACCTTTAACCGTATGTATGACCTCTATTCAGGTATGCGTGCCGAAGGTGAAATTTTGTTAGATAACAAGAATATTTTAAACCGCGACGTGGATTTGAATCTGCTGCGTGCCAAAATCGGAATGGTGTTCCAAAAACCGACGCCGTTTCCGATGTCCATTTACGATAACGTCACCTTCGGGGTGAAATTGTATGAAAAGCTGAGTCGTAGTGAGTTGGATGACCGTGTTGAATGGGCATTACAAAAAGCGGCTTTATGGAATGAAGTTAAAGATATCCTGAAGCAATCCGGCAATTCGTTATCGGGTGGTCAACAACAACGCTTATGTATTGCAAGAGCCATTGCCAGCCATCCGGAAGTACTTTTGTTGGATGAACCGACTTCAGCCTTAGACCCGATTTCAACTGCATACATCGAAGAGTTGATTACCGAACTGAAAAAAGATTACACCATTGCGATTGTGACCCATAATATGCAACAAGCCGCGCGTGTTTCAGACTATACCGCCTATATGTATTTAGGCGAGCTGATTGAAATTGGCTCAACCAAGCAGATTTTCAACAAACCGAAATCTAAAGCAACGGAAGATTACATCACGGGTAAATTCGGTTAAATAATGGCTAACAAGCGGTATGAAATTGCAAATTTTTTACAAAAACAGACCGCTTGTCACACGATTGGAGATGTTATGAGCGAAACCACCATCTTAGTTGTTGAGGATGAACTTGCTATCACCACCTTAATTCAATTTACGTTAGAACAAGCCGGATTTAATGTCAAAACCGCAGAAAGTGCTGAAAAAGCCATGTCGCTCATTCAGCAAGAATTACCTGATTTATTATTGTTAGATTGGATGTTGCCCGGGCTTTCGGGCGTTCAATTTACTCAACAACTGCGCACGGACAAACGCACTCAAGATTTACCGATTATTTTACTGACGGCACGTTCGGAAGAGTTGGATAAAGAACAAGGGCTGAATTTCGGTGCTGATGATTACGTAACCAAACCGTTTTCACCGCGCGAATTGGTCGCACGAATCAAAGCGTTGCTTCGTCGCCACGCTCCGCATAAAACCAAACAACCCATTGAATTTCACGGGTTGGTGCTTGATCCGGATAATAAATCGGTCAATTATGCCGAAAAAACCATGACGCTCGGACCCGCAGAGTTTCGCTTATTGCATTTTTTTATGACTCATCCCGATAGACTTTATAGTCGTCAACAGTTATTAGATTTGGTCTGGGGCGATCATATTTTTGTAGAAGAGCGTACGGTGGACGTCCATATTCGTCGCTTACGCCAAAGTTTGGAGAGCGCGGGATTAGAAAAATGGGTACAAACCGTACGGGGATCCGGTTATCGATTCGGTAGTCATGTGTAGGAGTCGTTATGAATGCCATTTTTTCTGTCTTACTGCGGCTTGTTTTAGCGGTCATTGTCATTGCCGGGCTTACTTATTTGGCTTTTGGTGCACATGCAATGTGGATTGCAATGACGATGACTTTGGCAGTATGGATTGCGATTGAACTATTTTACCTTTCCCGTTTGCTACGCTGGCAAAAAAATCCTCAACATAATTTGCAAGGCATGGGTATTTGGGATGTTATTTTTAGCCGATTGCTGGAACAAACCAAAGAAAGTGTCAGAAGAAAACGTGACATCATCACGAGTTTAGACCGATTTAACCGCGTTGCGGAAGCGATACCGAACGGATTATTGATTTTAAACCGCGAAGGACGGATTGAATGGTTTAATCAACTTGCGATAAAACATCTCAATTTGAATGCAGAGGAAGATCAAAACGGTTTTTTACAAAATATTATCCGTTTGCCGGAATTCCAACGCTTTTTGCAAAAAAAACTTCAGAACGAACCGCTTGTTATCAAAATTTCCCTTCCAAACAGCGGTTATTTACCACGTATAATTCTGGTTCAACGCTTTATTTTTGAGACCTACAATGAACTGTTAGTGACCCAAGATATTAGTGACAAAGAGCAGCTTGATGCTAACCAAATTAATTTTGTAGCCAATGTTTCCCATGAATTACGTACTCCGTTAACGGTGATTAATGGTTTTGTGGAAACCTTGTCGGACAATCCGGATTTACCTCTTGAGCAGCGCCGGCAATTTCTTTCTCTCATGCAGAAAGAGGGAGAGAGAATGTTGAGTGTCCTCTCCGATCTATTGATTTTGTCCCGCCTCGAAAAAGGGCAAACCCGACCATTTGAAACTTTTGATTTATCCCGATTAGTTGAACAAGTTGTTCAAGAAGGACGTAATTTATCTAAAGATCAGCATATTTTTACCGTTCATATTGATGAAGGCGTACAATTTAACGGCGTGCAAAATGAAGTTTACAGTGCACTGAGTAACCTTGTCTTTAATGCGGTACGTTATACGCCCGAAAAAGGCGAAATTACCGTGTCATTACATAAAGTCAGTAATAAACAAGTCATATTCAGCGTTAAGGATACGGGAATTGGAATTCCTGCTGAACATATTTCCCGTTTGTCAGAACGGTTTTATCGAGTCGATAACAGTCGTTCTCGCCAAAATGGCGGTACGGGATTAGGCTTGGCGATTGCCAAGTTTGCGTTGGCAAAATATAACACTCAACTAGACATCGAAAGTGAAGTTGGGAAAGGCAGCCTATTTTCAGTAAAATTACCCTTAGCTTAATGCTTGTTAATTGCTTGATTTGACGTTCTATGAGACAATGTTTCACTTTTTAGCATGAATGATTTACCCCTCCGAATTGCTGGAGGGGTCGTTTTTTAAAGAGATATACAATGTCCAGAGAATTTAAACGTAGTGATCGCGTAGCGCAAGAGCTACAAAAAGAGATCGCAGTGATTTTACAACGCGAGGTAAAAGACCCTCGGATTGGTATGGTAACGGTGTCTGATGTTGAAATCAGCCGAGATTTAGCCTATGCCAAAGTGTTCGTTACCTTTTTATTTGATAACGACGAAAGCGCCGTAGAACGTGGGTTGGAAGGTTTAAATAACGCTTCCGGCTATATTCGTTCCTTGGTCGGTAAAGCGATGCGTTTGCGTATTGTGCCGGAATTACGCTTCGTTTACGATCAATCTCTTGTGGAAGGAATGCGGATGTCAAACCTTGTGACGAATGTAATTCGTAAAGATCAAGAGCGTCACGTTGAGGAAGAATAATAGTGGGCAGACCGCGTAAAAAAGGGCGTGATGTCCATGGCGTTTTTTTGTTAGACAAACCGCAAGGGGTAAGTTCTAACGATATTATGCAGAAGGTCAAACGCCTGTTCCAAGCCAATAAAGCCGGGCATACCGGTGCGTTAGATCCTCTCGCAACCGGAATGTTACCGATCTGCTTAGGCGAAGCGACAAAGTTTTCGCAATTTTTGCTCGATGCGGATAAGCGTTATCTCGTTACTGCAAAATTGGGTGAACGGACCGATACTTCCGATGCAGACGGTCAAATAGTACAAACCCGTGATGTTTCGGTAACAGAGCAAGAGATTTTATCGGCACTTGATTCATTTCGCGGTGAGATTATGCAGGTTCCGACGATGTTTTCTGCATTAAAACATCAGGGGAAACCGTTGTATGAATATGCACGAGCCGGCATTACGATTGAACGGGAAGCACGTCCGATTACGATTTTTGAATTAAAGTTTGTCGAATATCAAGTACCGTATTTAACCCTTGAGGTACACTGTTCCAAAGGTACTTATATTCGTACTTTAGTGGATGACTTGGGTGAGTCCCTCGGTTGCGGCGCACATGTTGTAATGTTGCGCCGTTTATCCGTAGCGAATTACCCGATGGATAAAATGATAACAATAGACGATTTGCAAAATTTAAGCGAAAACCGACCGCTTGATCAATTAGATAGCTATTTGTTACCAATTGATACAACGGTTTCGAGTTTAGTGCCATTAAAACTAAATACGGAACAATCGAAAGCAGTGGGTTTCGGGCAGCGCGTAAAGATTGCAAATGAAACACAAATTTATGGACAAGTTCGTTTATTTTCTGATAATGGCATATTTTTGGGGGTTGCAGAAATCCGAGAGGATAATGTAGTCAGACCAAGCAGAATGATAAATGTATAAATCCGTTTAATGTGTAATAGATTTTAGTGGTGGTTATGAAAAAATACCTAATTCCGATAACGGCTTGTATAGTGTTGGCAGGTTGTGCAAGCAACAACTACTCGAAGCTGGCATTAGATGAAAAATATACCAAGTCGCGTACAACAAAAAACTTCAACGATTATGTTGTATTCTTAAAACAAAAAGCTGCGGGTCAAGGCGTTTCAGAGCGCGTATTGAATGAAGGCGATATTCAATATATTGCCCGAGCTATCCAATTAGATAAAGAACAAGCGGTAAAACGCACGGATTCTAAAAGGCCTCCGGCGCCAAACCCGAACGGAGTTACAAATTACCTGAATAAAGTACTGACGCAATCCAAGGTAAAAACCGCTGCGGATCGTTGGGAAAAATATCAACCGCAGTTAACCAAAGCCAGCCAAAAATACGGCGTACAAAAAGAGTACATTATGGCGTTGTGGGGCATGGAAAGCAGTTTCGGTCGCAGCCAAGGTAAGTTCGATGTGTTGTCCGTATTGGCAACCCTTTCTTTTGACGGTCGTCGTGAACAACTTTTCACCCAAGAATTCATCAATGCGATGAAAATGATCGACAGTCAAACCATTACTCGCAGTGAAATGAAAGGTTCGTGGGCAGGAGCAATGGGACAAACCCAATTCATGCCGACGTCTTACCTGAAATATGCGGCGGACGGTGACGGAGACGGTAGAAAAGATATTTGGAATAACGAATATGATGCATTTGCTTCCATTGCATCTTATCTTTCCTCGGTCGGCTGGGATAAAGAGCTTCCTTGGGGAATCGAAGTGAAACTGGCTCAGCCTATTGATATGTCCTTCTCGGGGATTGAACCTCATCAGGCGAAAACGTTAGCAGAATGGCAAGCGTGGGGAGTTTATTTGGCTTACCCGAACGCACAGGAAATTGCTAAACAGCAAGCGTTACAACAGACAAAAGTTTGGTTGGTTCGACCTGACCGAGAACCGGGTAGAGCATTCTTAGTTTCTGAAAACTATCGTACTATTTTAGATTGGAACCGTTCAAATAACTTTGCTATCAGTATCGGTAAATTTGCCGACCGAATTTTGCAACGTGTAGAATAGTTTTACTTGCTGATAAAAAACAAGCAAGCTAGTATGTAATCTGTATCGGATATCAAATTAACATGGATATCCGATACAGATTTTTTTATATATAAAAAACAGAATAACATAAGAAAGGAAGACTATGCGCAACACAGAATTGGTTCAATGGTTTAGACAGTCGACACCCTATGTCAATCTCCACAGCGGGAAAACCTTTGTCATTATGCTTGACGGCGAAGTTCTCGACAGCGACAACTTCATCAACATTATTAACGATATCAGCTTACTGCACAGCTTAAACATCAAACTGGTTGTGGTGTTTGGCGCCAGACCGCAAATTAATCAACTCCTCGAAAAAAATCAGATTGTTTCCGAATATTACAACAACATTCGTATCACCAATGCCCAATCCCTTGATATCGTCAAACAGGCGGTCGGTAAGGTGCATTACGACCTGTTTGCGCGTTTATCGCTTCGCTCGCCGAATGCGCCGGTAATTAATATTGTCAGTGGCAATATGATTCTCGCTCAACCGATTGGTGTGGTTGACGGTATAGATTATGTGTTAAGCGGCAAAGTTCGTCGTGTGAATATTGACAGTATCAAACAGCAACTGGAAAAAAATTCTATTGTATTACTTGGTCCTGTTGCACCTTCGGTGACGGGGGAAATGTTTAATTTGCCGTTTGAAGAAGTGGCAACTCAAGTCGCCATTAAATTAAAAGCGGATAAATTAATCGGTTTTTGCCATGAACAAGGGGTAATTGATGACGATGGTCAGGTGATGGCGGACTTACCGCCGCAAGAGGCAAAAAGCTACTTAAATCAAATGATCGTTGATGGTCATTATCACACGGCGAAGGCCCGCTTTTTACAAGCGGCAATCGATGTTTGCCGTGCCGGCGTGAAGCGGGCGCACTTAATCAGTTACAATGAAGACGGATCATTACTACAAGAATTGTTCTCGCGCGATGGTATCGGTACTCAGCTCTCGATGCAAGATTCGGAAGATATCCGCATTGCAACGGTACAAGATATTCCGGGACTGCTTGAACTGATTCATCCGTTGGAAAAACAGGGGATTTTGGTCAAACGTTCGCGCGAGCAGATTGAAATGGAAATTTCCCATTACACTATCATTGAACGCGATGGCGTAGTGATTGCCTGTGCGGCATTAAATCCGTATCCTGAAGAAAAAATGGCGGAAATGGCATGTGTGGCGGTACATCCGGATTACCGAGATTCTGCGAGAGGCGATGTGTTGTTGGCAGAAATTCAAAAACGTGCGCGAAAAATGGGCATCGAGAAACTGTTTATTCTCACCACTCGTACTACACAATGGTTCCAAGAACGCGGCTTTGAACCGGCGGGTGTAGACGATTTACCAAAATACAAACGTGATAATTACAACTATCAGCGCCGTTCTAAAGTATTGATTCAATCACTCTAATACAAGCGGTCTGTTTCTGAGAAAAATTTGCAAATTTCTCTTTGAAACAGACCGCTTGTAGCAACAAAAACAGCCGGATAGCCGGCTGTTTTGCGATGTATTATGACTAAAGTACTTTCACAATCGCTTCGCATAACGCATCAATATTATCGTTAGTAATACCTGCCACGTTGATACGACCTGAACGTACTGCGTAAATTGCGAATTCGTCTTTTAAGCGATCGACTTGCTCCGGACTTAAACCACTGAATGAAAACATTCCGTTTTGAGCGATGATGAAATCAAAGTTTTGAGTGGCACCTTTTTCTTTTAATAGCTGAACGAACTTCGCACGCATTTCTTTAATACGGTTACGCATTTCAGCGAGTTCTGCAATCCAACTTGCTTTCAATTCAGGATCCGCAAGTACTGTTGCTACCGCGCTTGCACCGTGTGATGACGGGTTAGAATAGAGTACGCGAATAATGGATTTTACTTGGCTGAAGGCATTATTTGCTACTTGTGCATTATCTGCGACTAACGTGAAAGCGCCGACACGTTCGTTGTATAAGCCGAAATTTTTAGAATACGAGCTGGACACTAACACTTCACGGTGATTTTTAATAAATGCACGTAAACCGAAGGCATCTTCTTCTAAACCGTTAGCAAAGCCTTGATAAGCAAAGTCAAAGAGTGGTAACCAACCTTTTTCCGCTGACATTTTTGCTAAGGTTTCCCATTGCTCAGGCGTTGGGTCGATACCGGTCGGGTTGTGACAGCAGCCGTGCAGCAAGACGACATCACCGGCTTGCGCTTGGCTTAAATCTGCAAGTAAGTTATCCCAATCGAGCGCCTTGGTGTCTTTATTGTAATAACTGTATTCTTTGATATTCATGCCGACCGCATTGAAAATGGCATTGTGATTTGGCCAAGTTGGCGTAGAAATCCAAACGTTTTGTGCATTTGTTTGGCGCTTGATAAATTCTGCTGCAATACGCAATGCACCTGTACCACCTAAGCTTTGAGCCGTTTTAGCGCGACCGGATGTGATCACTTCCGCGCCTTCACCGAAAAGTAATGCTTGAGTTTGTGCATTAAAATCCGCGATACCGTCAATAGTTAAATAGTTTTTGGTGTTTTCTTTCGCAAGTAAACGCGTCTCCGCTTCTTTTACTGCTTTTACAATAGGTGTTTGACCTTTTGCATCTTTATAGACACCAATTCCTAAGTTGATTTTTTCAGGGCGGGGTTCGGCTTTAAACGCTTCGCCTAAGCCTAAAATCGGGTCAGCCGGAGCAGCTTGAATGTGGTTAAACATGGACATTGTTTTTCCTCTATGAAGTTGGGTAAAAATAAGTTTATAAGATAAGCGCAATTTATACGTGGAATTAGTTTTTTTATCAAGAGGCAAGCGGTCAGATTTCTAAGAAATTTTGCAAATCATGAATTTCTTGTCGGAGTTGTGCTTTTCTGTACCCAAATTAATGAATTTATGCTTTAATACGCACAATTTTCTCAACAAAAAATAAGGCGTAAAAATGAGCTGGATTGAAAAAATTTTAGGAAAAACTTCTTCATCAAACGGTAGTAAATCAAAAGTGCCGGAAGGGGTGTGGACAAAATGTACAAGTTGCGAACAAGTACTGTATAGTGATGAATTAAAACGTAATATGAACGTTTGTCCGAAATGTGATCATCATATGCGTATTGATGCACGTACCCGTCTATTAAGTCTATTGGATAAAGACAGTACGGAAGAAATTGCAGCGGATTTAGAGCCTCAAGATGTTCTGAAATTTAAAGATCTCAAAAAATATAAAGATCGTTTAACGGCGGCGCAAAAAGAAACCGGCGAAAAAGATTCGTTTATTGTGATGTCCGGTAAGTTATTTGATATGCCTGTGGTAGCTGCATCATTTAACTTTGAGTTTATGGGCGGCTCTATGGGATCGGTCGTTGGAGCGAAATTTGTTCGAGCAGCGGAAAAAGCGTTGGCAGAAAATATTCCGTTTATCTGTTTCTCCGCATCAGGCGGCGCGCGTATGCAGGAAGCGTTATTCTCATTAATGCAGATGGCAAAAACCAGTGCGATTTTAGCGCGAATGAAAGAGAAGGGCGTTCCGTTTATTTCAGTATTGACAGACCCTACATTAGGCGGTGTTTCTGCGAGTTTAGCGATGTTAGGTGATATCAATATTGCCGAACCAAAAGCATTAATTGGCTTTGCCGGTCCGCGCGTTATTGAGCAAACCGTGCGTGAAAAACTGCCGGAGGGTTTCCAACGCAGTGAATTTTTATTGGAAAAAGGCGCAATTGATATGATTGTTCACCGTAAAGAGATGCGCGATGCACTTGCTCGTTTATTGGCGAAAATCACACATCAACCGACACCGTTTAAAACCGGTGAGTTGATTGAAGCGGAAGAAGTCGAAATAGAAATTGAAGTTAAACCGGAATAATGACGACATTAATTCAACCAAAAGCCACGGATTCTTTGGAAACGTGGCTTTCCTATTTAGAAAAGAGCCATTTTAAGCCGATTGATATGGGCTTAGAACGGATTCGGGTGGTTGCGGCGCAACTGAATTTACTTAATCCCGCTCCCTATGTAATTACCGTTGCCGGTACAAACGGTAAAGGATCAACCTGTAAACTGCTTGAAACCGTGTTACTTAAATCAGGGCTACGTGTGGGGGTATATTCTTCTCCCCACTTAATTCACTATAATGAACGGGTGCGTATTCAGGGTGAAAATGTGTCTGATACGGACTTAATTCAAACATTTGATTATATCGAACAGCATAAAAGTGAATCGTTAACCTATTTTGAATTCGGTACCTTGGCTGCATTTGATTTGTTTCGTCGTGCGAATTTAGATGTGGTGATTTTAGAAGTCGGTTTGGGCGGACGTTTAGATGCCACGAACCTGATTGATGCCGATTGTGCAGTGATTACCTCTATCGATATTGACCATGTTGAATTCTTAGGAGATAACCGTGAAGCCATCGGGCGTGAGAAAGCGGGGATTTTTCGTCCGAATATTCCTGTAATTATCGGTGAGCCGGATTGTCCGCGGTCCATTTTGGATTATGCAAAAGAGTTGCAATGTCACGTTTTTCAGCGAGATATTCATTGGACATTTTTGCTAGAAACAGACCGCTTGTTATGGCAATCGTCACAAAAAGTGCTGAATATGCCGTTACCGAAAATTCCCGTACCAAACTGTGCGACCGCCTTGGCTGTGTTAAGTCAGTTACCGTTTGAAATAAGTCAACAAAATATGGCGCAAGCGATCGCAGAGACGCAAATGGTCGGACGTTTCCAAACTTTAACGGATAAGAATTTTGCAAAATTCTCGCAAAATAGACCGCTTGCACAAGTGATTGTTGATGTTGGACATAATCCTCATGCTGCACGTTATCTGGCAACGCGTTTGGCAGAATTAATTAATCCGAACCGTAAAATCTATGCACTATTCAGTGCATTGGTGGATAAGGATTTATCCGGTATTGTCAAACCACTGGATTGTTTCATTGACGAATGGCATTGTATCGGTTTGAACGGTTATCGGGGGCAGAGTGGTGAGCAGGTTGCTCAGAAGCTAAACGCGGTATTGCCGAATGCAACAATAGTCACGTATAAAAATGTGGCAGAGGCAAGCCAAGCGTTATTTAGTCGGGCGACAGCACAGGATATTATTTTGATTTTCGGCTCATTTCTTACCGTGACTGATTTTATGCTTTGGATTGAAAATTAATATCGCGTTTTCTACCTAGGGTGACCGTGTCCCTAGGTTTGAAATTACCTGTTATTTCGGTTCTTTAGATATGATGAACCACCAAACGTTTTCCTTGATGATCCAACACTTCCGCATCTAAATTAAAGACGTTTTTTAAATTTTCCTGAGTAATCATTTCTTCAGGGCTACCCGTCATGACAATTTCACCGTTTTTCATCGCGACGATCGTATCCGCATAAGCTGCAGCGATATTAATATCGTGTACAACCATGATTGTCGTTAGTTGTAATTCATCGGTCAGTTTACGTAATAAACGCATTAGTTCACGGACATGAAACATATCCAAATTATTTAATGGTTCATCCAGTAAAATATGACTGGTTTTTTGACAGAATATCATTGCAATCAATGCCCGTTGCCGCTGGCCGCCGGATAATTCACTTAAAAAACGAGTGGAAAACGGCTTTAATTCAAAACGTATTAACGCTTCTTCTACGATCTCGTTATCTTCTAAACTCACTCTGCCATTGTGATGCGGATAGCGACCGAACATCAATAGATCCTGTACGGTAATTCGGCTGTGTATCACATTATCTTGGGTAAGAATTGCCAGATGTTGTGCAATAGTTTGTGAGGGAGTATGAGCAATGTCCATCTCATCTAACAGTATTTGCCCTTGTTGCAATTTCTGTAAACGTGCAATCAGCGAAAGCAGGGTTGATTTACCTGCGCCATTAGCTCCGATTAAAGCAGTAATTCCGCCGTTGGGAATAGTTAAATTAATATTATTCAGAATAATGGTTTCACCAATATGGTGTGAAACTTGATTTATTTTAATCATTTTTTCTTTTTCCTGAGTACCAGATAAATAAAGACAATACCGCCAACAAACTCAATGACAACACTCAGCACACCTTGCATTTTCATAATTTGCTCAAAGATCACTTGCCCTAGTATTAATGTAATGCCTGAAACCATAAAAACCATCGGAATCCGAATAGCGTGATGCACTTTCGGACTAATTGTGTTAACTACCGCACAAACTAACAAACCTAAAAAGAGAATCGGACCGACCAATGCCGTAGAAACCGAAACCAAAACGGCGCAACAGATCAGCAATTGTTGTGAAAACTTTGGATAATCCACGCCTAAGCCGACGGCATAATCTCTGCCGAGTAATAAAACATCTAATTTATGTCGTTGAGACCAAACCCAAATTACACTGAGCAGCGCAATCACCGTAGCGATTGTGAGTAGTTCAGCTTTAACCGTATTGAAATCAGCAAAAGAAGAACCTTGAGCAATGGCAAATTCATTCGGATCGATTAAACGTTGTAACAGGTTATTCATATTTCTAAACAATACCCCGAAAATGACTCCGACGAGAATCATACGCGACAAGTCGGGATTGCCGCGGGTAATGGTTGAAAATAGTAATAATGCCCCGCCTAACATCATGAATGTTTCAAACAAAAATTTATTGCTGGGATCAAGCTGAGTAAAACCGATTCCACCAAAAAAGAAAACCAATGCCGTTTGCGTTAGCAGATATAAGTAATCAAAGCCTAGAATACTTGGCGTTAAAATCGGATTATGCGTTAAAGTTTGGAAAAGTAGGGTAGAAACACCGATGGTATAGCCGATAATAATCAATAACAGTAATTTTTTACCGCGAAACGGCAACACAAAGTCCCAATTTCCGTTAGCTTTATAGGTCAAAAAGAGCGTGCAAGAACCGATAAATAACAAAAAAAGTAATATAAACAGTGTGTTAACCCGCATAACGTTTCCCCTTAAAAAGCAAGTAGAGGAAAATCAATGTACCTAAAATACCAAACACCGTTGAAATTGGCACTTCATAAGGGGTATTAATGATACGTCCTAAAATATCGCAGGCTAATACTAAATTTGCACCCAATAAAACGACGGACGGTAGATTCCGGCGCAGACGGTCACCCGCTAAGCGGGAAATAATATTCGGAACCACTAAGCCGATAAATGGAATCTGCCCAACGGTCACAACCACAACGGAAGTAATCATTGCCACGACAATCAGCGCAATCCACGTCATTTGACGGTAATTTACCCCCAAACTGGTGCTGATATTGCGCCCTAAGCCGGTAATGGTTAACCGATCTGCCAACACATACACTACAAAAGCCAGACCAGCGGTGAGCCAAAGCAATTCGTAACGTCCTGCCAGAACTCCGGAAAAATCACCGGAGGTCCAAATGCTGAGCAGTTGTATACTGTCCGTTTCATAGGCAATAAAGGTGCCGATAGCATCAATAATATTACCGAATACAATACCGACTAACGGAACTAATAATTGTTGCTGTGGCGGCAAACGGTGAAGCAAAAGGGTAAAAATACCAATGCCGATTAAAGCACTTACTGCGGCGATTGACATTTTTACAATCAAAGCCGAAGCCGGAAACAGTAAGCTGGCAACTAAGATACCGATGCCGGCACTTTGGGTTGCTCCGATCATATTCGGTTCAATGAAGCGGTTTTTAAGTACGATTTGCAATACCATACCTGCAACGGCTAAAGTTGCGCCAACCAATAACACAGCCAGAGTTCTGGGCAAACGGCTAATTAGCAGTACTTGCATTTGTTCCGTATTGCTGAAGACGGCACTCCACTGAAAATCAGCGACGCCCGTTGCCATACTGATCGGACAAAGGATAATAAGAATAAGAAAGTTGATTCGATTTAAAGAAAACATAGCCGTTTATAAAATACAAGCGGTCGGATTTGCAAAAAATTTTGCAAAACGGACCACTTGTATGAAAGGAAAATTATTTTTTCTCAAACGCTTGTTTGATATTGGTTAAATCCGTCTTGATTTGCTCGACGCCACCCGGTGCAAGATAGGATGCGCTGCTAAGATAAACCACATTACCTTCTTTCCATGCTTTAGTTTGGCGGATAAGTTCGTTATCCAATACCTCTTTAGCACTTTTTCCTTCCTGACCGATCGCAGCAATACGATCTAATACAAACAACCAATCTGGATTGAGTTTTTGAATATATTCAAAACTGATCGGTTGACCATGACCGGAACCTTTCAAGGTTTCGTCTGCAAGCGGAATACCTAAACTATTGTGGATCCAACTTAAACGGTAACCGGAACCGAAGGCTGAAACTTTTCCGCCGTTTACAAGGATAATCAAGCCGTTACCTTTGTTTTTTACCGCGGCTTTTGTTTCATTAAACAATGTTTCGATTTCCGTTTTTAATTTTGCTGCTTTCTCTTCTTTGTTAAAGAGTTTTCCGAAACTGTCGATACGTTGTAAGCCGCTGTCGATCAATTTGTCACCGTTATCGGTCATATCAATGGTTTTTGCTAAGGTGCTGACGTCATCAAATTTTTTTGCCGTACGCGTACCAACAATAATTAATTCAGGCTTTAATTCGTTTAGCGCTTCAAGGTTAGGTTCAAAAACCGTTCCCACATTTTTGGCATTTTCAAGAGAGGGTTTTGTATAAGGCAAGATATTGTCTACATCCGGCGCTCCATCTATTTTTACGCCCAAAGCATGTAAGGTATCAATACTGCCGGTATCAAAAACAGCAATTTTATTAATAGGCGCAGAGAGCGTAACATCGCCGCGAGCAGTTGGAATAGTGACCTCTTTCGCCCAAGCAGAAGTCGTGAACACAGCAATACAAGCGAGTGTAAGGAATGTTTTTTTTATCATATTTACCTCTTAATAATTTTGAGAACAATTCTCAAATGATTTTAATGATATTTTATTATTTGTAAAATACTAAGATAGTAAAAAACATGATTTGCTGGTTTTTTAACCGTATAAAAGAGAGAAAAATGAAGCGTAAATAAAAAAGCCGAAACATCGGTTTCGACTTTTTGATGTTTAGAAATGAGATTAAGATTTTAAGATACCGGAAGAGCCTTCGGAGTAATCTTTCGGTTGATCATCCGGGCTATCTGCAGGTTTATTGCCCAATTGGACTTGGAAAAACTCGATTTTATTCGCTTCGGCTTCAGGGAGTAGGGTTTGGGAGCCTTTTGCCAAGTGAGAATAGAGTTTTTTGTAATCTTCGGCAAGTGTTGCCAACAACGAAGCGGATTGTTCGAAATGTTTTTCCAACTGTTGTTTTTGTTCGTCGATTTTAGTGGTCGCCGCTTTC
>NZ_JBGXYA010000017.1:0-57750 GCF_041814905.1 Glaesserella sp.
GCGTAGATTTTTCACCACACCACCACGCAATTTCAAGCGCTCGCTAAACAGCACATAGGCTTGATAGACGATATTTTTTTGCGGTTCTTTCGGCAGTTTACGCACAAAATAACCGACACTTTCCAACTCAAACGGTTGATCGCACTCTTCAATTTGTACTACATCACCGAGTAATGAACCGTCTATCGGCGAAATGGCGGTGCCGAGTGAGTCAAATCCAACACTTAAATTCGCACTTGAGGCAGGCGCATAAATGCGTAAGACAGACATTAGTTTGCTCCTCCGTGTAGTGTACGAAGAATATCCGCAAAAATACCTGCTGCGGTTACATCATTACCCGCGCCGTAACCGCGTAAAAGCAGTGGAATCGGGCTGTAATAACGGGTGTAGAAAGCAAGGGCGTTTTCGCCGTTTTTTACTTTATACAGCGGGTCGTCGCCATCGACTTCTTTGATGGCTACACGGCATTTACCGTTTTCAATCACGCCGACATAACGTAATACGTTACCACAAGCGGTCGCTTTCTCGATACGTTTTGCAAATTCGGTATCCAGTTCAGGCAACACGGTTAAAAACTCTTCCGCAGTTTTTCCGTCGGAGAAGCCGTTTGGTAATACGCCTTCCACTTCAATATCGTCTAATTCAAGGGGTAAACCGGTTTCACGGGCTAAAATTAATAGTTTACGTGCAACGTCCTGACCGGATAAATCATCACGCGGATCCGGCTCGGTAAAGCCTTTTTCTTTTGCGATTAAGGTTGCTTGTGAAAGGGTTAAACCTTCTTCTAATTTTCCGAAAATGAATGAAAGCGAACCGGATAAAATTCCTTCAAACTTTTCCACTTCATCGCCGGCAGCAAGTAGATTTTGTAAGTTTTCAATAACAGGCAAACCAGCACCGACATTGGTTTCATAAAGGAACTTGTGTTGGCTTTGGCGTGCATTTTTACGCATTTCCAAATAGTATTCGTAGCTTGATGTATTGGCTTTTTTATTTGGGGTAATCACGTGGAAACCTTCTTTTAACGCGCGCGCATATAAATTGGCGACCGATTGTGCTGTGGTACAATCCACAAATACCGGGTTAATCACGTGGTTTAATTTGATAAATGAAAGCAAAACATCAAAATCAGACGGTTGAGTTGCTGTTTCAAGATCGGTTTTCCAGTTGTCCAAGTTCAACCCATTTGCATTTAATAACATTTTAGTTGAGTTCGCTAAGGCGCAAACACGGATCTCAATATCCTTTTTTGCAAGATAGTCCTTTTGGTGTTTGATTTGCTCAATTAATTCACTCCCAACGCCACCAACGCCGACTAAAAAAACATCAACCACTTTTTTGTCATTAAAGAGATGTTGGTGCGTCGCTTTTACCGCTTCAATTGCTTTATTTAGCGGTACAACCGCTGAAATAGAGCGTTCTGACGAGCCTTGTGCAATCGCGGTAATGCTGATGTTGGCTTGAGCAAGGGCGGAGAAGAATTGTGCCGCAATTCCTTTAGCTGTCCGCATACCGTCACCTACTACAGAAACGATGGATAAATCTTTGATGACTTCAACCGGATCGAGTAATCCTTCTTTTAATTCTGCCGCAAATTCCGTATTCAGTGACACTAACGCTTTTTCTACAGATTTCACCGGGATACAAAAACTGATGCTGTATTCCGAAGAAGATTGGGTGATTAAAATTACTGAGATATTGGCCTTAGACATGGTAGAAAAAATACGGGCTGCCATACCGACCATACCTTGCATACCGGTTCCCGAGACGTTGAACATTGCGACATTATCTAAATTCGTAATTCCTTTTACTTTTAAACCGTCATTTGGAACATCGCCGCTGATAATTGTGCCTTTACCTTCCGGATTACCGGTATTCTTAATTAAACAAGGAATATTTAACGGTACTAACGGCCCGATGGTGCGCGGATGAATCACTTTTGCTCCAAAGTAAGAAAGCTCCATCGCTTCTTGGTAGCTCATCGACTCCAAACAGATTGCATCCGGTACTAAACGAGGATCACAGGTATAAACACCATCCACATCTGTCCAAATTTCACAGATATCCGCTTTTAAGCACGCAGCTAAACAGGCGGCAGAGTAGTCGGAACCGTTACGGCCGAGTAACACCAATTCGCCTTGTTCATTACCCGCAGTAAAACCCGCCATTAACACCACATTTTTCTTTGGAATTGAAGCGGCATCCACCCGTTTGGTTGATTCTTCAATATCCACGGAAGATTCTAAATAACTACCGTGAGCAAGTAATTTTTCAACAGGATTAATTTGGGTTACCTCATAACCTTTTGCCTCAAACCAAGCCCGCATCATCGCAATCGATAATTTTTCGCCACGGCTGTGTACCGTTGCACTGATATTATCCGGACAGAATTTATTTTTAGCCGCTTCGGCAGCGATGTTACAGATGTCGTCTAATTCCGCTTTGATAAAGGCACTTAATCCTTCACGGTCGAAATTGTTATTGACGGCATATAATCCGTTGATGATGTTGTTGAAAATGTCGGTGGCTTCGGTGAGATGAGATTCGTAGGATTCGCCGGTTTGGGCTTTATCGACAATGGCGACAAGATGGTTAGTGATTTTAGCGGGGGCGGATAGTACGCCTGCGGCTTGATCTGCCAGATGTGCTTTCTCGATGATATCGGCAGCCTGCATAAAGCGTTCCGGATTGGCTAAAGATGTGCCTCCAAATTTAAGAACTCGCATAGTTTCTCCTGTGGATAATGGTTTAATATTTGCAAAATTAGATACGAAAAAACCCGCTTGTCAGCGGGTTTTTCCTTTTATTCGTTCCCTTTTTTAACCACGAACACCCGCACTATGTTGGTACATAATGGTAATAATCGTTGTCATTGTCGTAGTTACAACATTCATCTCAATTTCCTAATTGGTTGAGGGTCTAAAACGGTTGAAAGAATGGGCGAAATCGGTTGCTTTGTCAATAAATTTTTTCCGTTTTACTTAGATTTTTATTTGTTTGTCTTAGATCAAAAAATCATATATTCCTTGACTATTATTTGCTACTATAAGCGGTGAGTTTACACTCAAATTTTACCAATTATTTTGAGGATTTAAAAATGGCATACACATTACCAGAATTAGGCTACGCTTATGATGCGTTAGAGCCGCATTTCGATGCAAAAACAATGGAAATCCACCATTCTAAACACCACCAAGCATATGTGAACAACGCAAACGCTGCATTAGAAGCGCATCCGGAATTATTAGATCAGTGTCCGGGTCAATTAATTTCTAATTTAGAGCAAGTTCCTGCGGACAAACGTACTGCCGTGCGTAACAATGCCGGCGGTCACGTAAACCATACGCTTTTCTGGAAAGGTTTAAAAAAGGGCACAACTTTACAAGGTGCGTTGAAAGATGCAATCGTGCGTGATTTTGGTTCTGTAGAGGCTTTCCAAGCAGAATTTGAAAAAGCGGCAACAACCCGTTTCGGTTCAGGCTGGGCATGGTTAGTCTTAGAAGACGGCAAATTAGCGGTGGTTTCAACGGCTAACCAAGATTCTCCGTTAATGGGTAAAGAAGTTGCGGGAGTTTCAGGCTATCCGATTTTAGGCTTAGATGTTTGGGAACACGCTTACTACTTAAATTACCAAAACCGCCGTCCGGATTACATCAAAGCATTCTGGCACGTAGTGAATTGGGATGAAGCAGCTCGTCGTTATGAGAAAAAATTAGAAAATTGCAGTTGCGCAAAATAAGTTAAGTTGATTTATTGCTAACAAGCGGTCAGTTTCGGAAAAAGTTTTGCAATTTGCAAAATTTTTGTAAGATCTGACCGCTTGTATTTTATCAGAGGAAATAAAAATGTCCCTTGCCGATTTGCTCCATCACCGTCGTTCCTTGCGTTATTATGATCCGTCCAAACCGATTGAGAGCGAAAAGGTAAAATATTGTCTGCAACTTGCAACGCTTGCTCCAAGTAGTTCGAACTTGCAACTTTATGAGTTCTATCACATTACCGAACAAAACCTGTTACAACAATTAGCCAGAGCATGTTTAAGTCAGCAACCGGCGACTACAGCGCAACAGATGGTGGTATTTGTCGCCCGCCAAGATCTGCATAAACAACGTGCGCAAGCCGTATTAGCCTTTGAACGCGATAATATCCAACGCAACAGCCCGCCCGAGGTTCGTGAGCGTCGTACCCGAGGTAAAACGCTTTACTATGGAAAATTGCTCCCGTTTTTCTATGCTCACTGTTTCGGGTTGGTTGGCGCATTTCGTAAAAGCATTGCTTGTGTTACTCACTTATTTCGCCCTGTGATGACGGATGTTTCCGAGTCGGACTGCCGTGTAATGACGCATAAAAGTTGTGCTTTGGCGGCGCAAACTTTTATGATTGCAATGGCGGAACAAGGCTATGATACTTGCCCGATGGAAGGGTTCGATAGCTATCACGTCAGAAAAATACTGAATTTGCCACGCGCAGCGGAAATTACGATGGTGATAGCGTGCGGCATTCGTGAAGAGGGACGCGGAATTTGGGGAGATCGTTTCCGAATCCCCTTTGAGCAGGTGTACAAGCGGTTATAATTTGTTCGGATAGGCGATTAAGCTTCTTTTTGCAACTCCGCACTCATTAAATCCTCTCCTTCGCCGGCAATACGTTTTTTTTCATCCGCCCAATCGCCTAAATCGATGAGCTGGCAACGTTTGCTGCAGAACGGGCGATATTTGTTCTCCGGCAACCAAGCTACTTCTTTTTGGCAAGTCGGGCAATTTACTACAGTCATGGTTTGTTTCCTTTTTGTACTGCTAAGGTTAAATAGTGCCGATGAAGGGAATGAACTTGTTGTTTAAGCCGAGGTAAGTTCTCTTCAAGCGGTAAGTTATTTTCGATAATATCATCGGCATAGCTTAAGCGTGTCAGGCGATCAACTTGCGAAGCAATCATATTGCGTATGGTTTCAATATTGCTTTGATCGCGTTTTAGGACTCGTTCCAATTGGATTTCAGGCAGAACATCTACCACCAGTATTCTATCGCATAATGATGTGAGCTGGTTTTCAATCAACAGCGGCACAACCCAAAGGGCATAAGGATAACGGACATTCTCAAGCTGGGTAAGCATTGTTTCGCGTATTGCCGGATGTAATAAATGATTTAACCAGCTTTTTTGTCGGTCATCTTCAAATATAATTTGGCGTAATGTGGCACGATTCAGTTCACCGTTTGAGGTTAAAATCGTTTGACCGAAATGCTCCGTAATTTTTGCCAATAACGGAGAGCCTTTTTCAACTACTTGTCGGGCAACCACATCCGCATCAATTACCGGCACGCCGATTTCGGCAAACAACCGCTCAATAGTGCTTTTTCCGCTGCCGATTCCGCCGGTTAAGCCGACAATATAAGTCATCCGAATGCTTCCGTTAAGTATTAAAAACGGTAGGAATTCTATCAATAAATAGGATAAAAGTCGAAATCGTGATAAAAGGAATAAAAGGCAATCGATGAATATTTTTCCGGCATATCAACTTATAGCATAGGGCAAAAAATAAGCCGCATAGTGATGAATAAAGTAGTAATAGCATCATCTGTTCTATGGTAAATAGCGGTGTAAGCGCAATCAATAAAACCACATCGCCTATGCCCAGCATCTCTTGATTAAACAGTCGGTTAGTTAGCGGGATAAAAATCGTGAAAAACAATGAAGTAAACAGTAAATTAAGTAAATGCAGATAGAGAGCTGTCTGATCGTAAAACAGGAGTTGGGCGATAGACAACATAAATATCAAGGCAACATAGCGGATATCGGTTAAGTAATAAACAGAATCCAACAATGAAAGATAAAGCAAAATCAGACTGATGAATATCAACGGTAGCGGTAATGTCTTGAATATCCATAAAACGAATGGAAAAAGCAAATAGAAAAGATAAAATCGCCGACAGGCTTTTACCTGTAAAGGTGATTTCGATAAAAATTCATTAAAAGTTATATCGGAGGGCAACATCTGCTGATAATCTTCATAAATCTGTTTATTAATTCTTAGTGGAAATTTAGCCCATTCTTGCTTAAACCAATATGCCAATATTAAGCCGATTAACAGTAGCATCATGAAATCACTCCGCCCATATCAAAAATCGGTAGATATAAACCGACAATAATGGTGCCGACAATTACGCCCATTACTAGCATTAACATGGGTTCTAACAGTTGCGAAAGTATATCGATTTGGTAATCAAGTTTTTGCTGATAAGTTTCGCTGACGTGTTCAAGCATTTTTGCCAACTGCCCGCTACGTTCACCCGTGGCAATCATTTGAATGACATCAGAGTTAAACACCATTGGATTGAGTCCTTCTGAAAAACGGTAGCCTTGTTTAAGCAATATCAACATAAACTGCACTTCTTTTTCTAAAATCGGATCGCTTTGTTTCGCGGATAAAAATGAATGTAAAATGAGATCTAATCGTAGGTGTGCGCCCAACATTAATCCACAATTTTGGCAAAAATAGATAATGCGGGATTGGTGAATAATGCTGTTAAAAATTGGTAACCGTCCTAACAAAGCGGTGTTGAACCGGCGTATCAGCGAAGTTTTCTTCGCTAAAATAATTATGCAAACGGCTGTAAGTAGTCCGAAAAGCAGTAGTGTCTGAATATGTTGTTGCAGAAATTCGGATAGAAAAAACAGCATCTCGGTAATTAACGGCAATGTTGCTTTTTTGCTGCTGTAAAGATCAGCAAATTTAGGCACAATAAAAATCAGTAATAGTAGGGAAAGGCTGACGGATATCGATAAAATAATCAGTGGATAAAACAGAATTTTTCTGACCTTTTTCATCATTTTGTCAAATTTTTCACGGGAATGCGCAATATTGGATAAAATTGTGGATAAATTTCCGCTGGCTTCTCCCATTTTAATCAGTTGAATTTCTTGTGGCTGTAAATATGTCGACTGTTTTTCTAATGCAGAGGAAAAAGAAAATCCTGCTTCGATTTGTTGAATAATTCCGTTCAACCATAAATAGAGTTTGCCGTTTTCGCAATTCTCCAACAACATCGATAGACTCTGCTTCAGAGGAATAGCGGCATTAATCAGTAGCGCGAGTTGACGGATAAGTTGCGTGATTTCACTCTGTTTTGGCTTTTGCGATAAAACAAAATTACGTTGAATTCGAATATGTTGATAACCTTTTTCCAGCAGCTGTTTTTCTACCTTGTCACGGCTTTGCGCAAGGTATTTCCCTTGTTGTTTCTGTTGAAATCGATTAATCGCTTTCCAGTGGAACTGGTAGATTCGGGGCATTATGTCTCTCCTCCCATTACTCTTTCAACTTCGGTGATATCCGTTACGCCCTGAGTTATCTTTTGTTTGGCACTGGCAAAGAGTGTCGGATAGTCCAAACAAGCGGTCTGTTTGTCGAAATAATTTGCAAATCGACTGAAACATTGGTAAACGCCGATGCGCCCTTTGTATCCTTGATAACAGCCTTCACAGCCCTTGCCTTTACATGTCGGGCAGATTTTGCGGACTAACCGTTGGGCAATGATTAACAGCAAGGCATTTTTAATTTCATAATCTTCAATGCCTAGTTGCTTTAGGCGTTCAATGGCAGACGGCGCATCGTTGGTATGTAAGGTGGAAAGCACCAAATGTCCGGTTTGTGCCGCCCGTAATGCGATTTTGGCACTTTCTTCATCACGAATTTCACCGAGCATAATAATGTCGGGATCTTGACGTAGAAAAGTGCGTAATAATTGGCTGAAATCCAGCTGAATGGCGTGATTGACTTGTGTTTGAATCAATCCCTCAATTTCGATTTCTATCGGATCTTCGGCAGTTAAAATATGCTTGTCGTTTTGGTTTAAATAGGTGAGGGCGCTATATAGCGTAATGCTTTTACCACTCCCGGTCGGGCCGGTTACCAAAATCAATCCCTGTGGCTGTTTTAACGCGTATAGTAACCTCTCTTTTTGCGTTTCATCAAAACCTAAAGAGAGGAAATCCAATTGAGTCGGTTTATTTTTTTGTAAACGCAACACGACCTTTTCGCCGTGATTCGTCGGCAGGGTTGAAACACGAAAATCCAACGTTTCAGCCAATGCCGTTGTAAAGCTGAATTGACCGTCTTGCGGTAAGCGGGATTCGCTGATGTCTAATTTTGCTAATAATTTCAAGCGGGAAATAATCCTTGCAGTGAATTGGTTGGAAAGTGTCTTGTAGATATGTAGAACACCGTCGATACGTAGCCGAATAATCAATTTGTCCTTATGCGGTTCAATATGAATATCCGAAGCATTTTTACTTAAACAGAACTTGAACAAATTATCCAATAACTGAATAATCGGGTCGGTAAAATTAAGCTGCTCCGATGGTTTTTCTGAAGAAAGGTAAGTGATTTCGGTATTTTCATGCAAGGGATGTTGTTCGGGAGAGAGCTGATTGAGCAGGTATTTCAGTTCTTCCGAAGTAACTAACACCGGCTCAATCTGCTTGTGGGTCATAAAGGCAAAAATTTCACAAGCGCTGAGATTTTTCTCATCATCAATCGCCAGCCATAATTTCTGTTCATCTTCTTTTACCGGTATGGCTAAATAACGTAGCAGTAGTTGTTTCTCTTCACAATTTTGCAGCCAACGGCTTTCCGAAATTTCAAATAATCGCTCGGTTTTATGTTCATAGATTGAATATTGACTCAGCATAAGCATTTCCCGAAAGGCACGCATAATACGTGCCGTTATTTAATTAATTTATTTTCGCTTGCGTGCTACCACAGAAATTCGCAGGGAATAAACTGGTATCCGAACCTGTACAACTGGTTGACCAAGTAATTGTGTTATTAGCAAACTTTGGAGTCATTTCATAACCGTAACCCTCAATACTGCTTTTGCCGCTTACGCTAATTACCCCGGCAGCGACAGAGACGGATTTAAGGTATTTAGCATCATCGTTAGAGGTTTTATTTGCCTGAATGCCATTTGCACCGCCGTTACAGTTCGTTAATGCACCGGTGTTGTAGATACAAATTTCAACATCGGATTTATAGGAGGCGGAGGCTCTTAACAGCTCCGAAAGTGCTGCCTTTTGGGTGTAGTTGGTGTAGGACGGAATGGCAATCGTTGCCAAAATAGCAATGATGGCGACCACGATCATCAATTCTATTAAGGTGAATGCCTTTTGTATCGGGCGGAATAACAAATTGTTTTTCATAATCTTTCCTTATGGTAGAGCGCGGAATTTGCGCTGCTATAAGTTTGCGTTTTTTGAGTTAAAAATCGACCGGCAAAAGTGATTTTGTCGATCTGCGTCGAAAAAATAAGATTGGACTGTTTATTTACACAGTATTTTTTGCTACCATTCGACTGATTTAACTTTTTGAGGTGAGTATGGCTAAAGCAGCAAAAACCGCTTATGTCTGTAATGATTGCGGCGCGGAATATTCCCGTTGGATGGGGCAGTGCCGCGCTTGTCTGGCATGGAATACCATCAGTGAAGTGCGTTTGATTTCGGCAAAGCAAGAGAGTAAAGGTGATCGTTTTAGCGGTTATGCCGGCACGACAACGGGTAAAGTTCAAACGCTGGCTGAAATTGATTTGCAGGAAGTGCCGCGTTTTTCCAGCGGATTTAACGAATTAGACCGTGTATTGGGTGGCGGCATTGTACCGGGTAGCGCTATTTTAATCGGCGGCCATCCCGGTGCGGGAAAAAGTACGCTATTGTTACAGGTCATGTGCGGGTTATCGCCTCATTTACCGACACTGTATGTAACCGGTGAAGAATCGTTACAACAGGTAGCCATGCGGGCGAACCGTTTAGGATTGCCGACCGCCCATTTAAAAATGTTGTCCGAAACTTCCGTGGAACATATTTGTAATATTGCCGATCAAGAAAAACCGAAGCTGATGGTGATCGACTCCATTCAAGTCATGCATCTTGCCGATATTCAATCTTCTCCGGGTAGTGTGGCGCAAGTACGCGAATGTGCCGCTTTTCTGACCCGCTATGCCAAAACCCGACAAGTCGCGATCATTATGGTCGGTCATGTGACGAAAGACGGCACGTTAGCCGGACCGAAAGTATTGGAACATGCCATTGATGCTTCTTTGTTGCTTGAAGGGGAAGCGGATTCTCGCTTTCGTACGCTGCGCAGTCATAAAAACCGTTTCGGTGCCGTGAATGAGCTGGGCGTTTTTGCTATGACGGAGCAAGGCTTACGGGAAGTGAAAAACCCATCGGCAATTTTTCTCAGTCGCAGTGACGAACAAACACCGGGTAGCTCCGTGATGGTCGTGTGGGAGGGAACCCGTCCATTACTGGTTGAAATTCAAGCGCTGGTCGACCATTCCATGTTGGCAAATCCGCGACGGGTTGCGGTAGGGTTGGAGCAAAACCGCTTATCGCTATTACTTGCCGTCTTACACCGGCACGGCGGGTTGCAAATGTCCGATCAAGACGTATTCGTCAATGTTGTCGGTGGTGTAAAAGTCACTGAAACCAGTGCGGATCTTGCCTTATTGCTGGCATTAATTTCCAGTTTTCGTAATCGCCCGTTGCCGCAAGATTTGGTGGTATTCGGTGAAGTCGGGCTCGCCGGCGAAATCCGCCCGGTTCCGAGCGGGCAAGAGCGTATCAGTGAAGCAGCAAAACACGGTTTTAAGCGGGCAATCGTACCGTTCGGTAATATGCCGAAAAAACCGATTAAAGAGATGACTGTTTTCACGGTAAAAAAATTAAGTGATGCATTGGATATCCTTAGCGGATTATAACGACAGCTCAATTTTGCCCTACCAATCGTTTTTGTAAATTTCTTATCAAAACGGACCGCTTGTAACCCTAACAAGCGGTCCGTTTTATATGGAAATTTGCAATATATCGCGTAATCAGTGAAATGTTTGATTAAATCTGACTGTTTGTTCAACTTTTTGATGTAATTGATATTTGTACATTTTGTGCAAAATAGCTATAAAATGATTTTTTATGTATAAAAATGAAAATAAAGTGAATATAATTATATTAATGTAAATTAAATGTGCAAATTTTTTATCAGATTATCTATGAACAATAACCAACCTAAAGATTTGGCTCTCGCAGCATTAGTGTTGCTAGCCAATTTTCACCGGATTTCAATTAACCCGACTCAAATCAAACACCAATTCGATACAGTCGGAGCAGGGCTTTCACAAACAAATTGGCTGCTTGCTGCGAAATCTCTCGGCTTAAAAGCAAGGGTGCTGAAAAAATCATCGGAACGTCTATCGTTTATGCATTTGCCCTTATTAGTTTGGCGAAATGATGGACAGCATTTTGTTTTAGCGCGAATAGATGCGGACAAAAAACGTTATCTTATTTACGATTTAACGACGGATTCACCGACGGTGCTTACTGAGATGGAATTCGACGAACGTTATCAAGGAGAGGTTATTGCCTTGACATCAAGAGCCTCAGTGTTGGGTAAATTAGCAAAGTTTGATTTTACGTGGTTCATTCCGGCGATTGTGAAATATCGTAGAATTTTGAGTGAAGTCATTATTGTATCTATTGTTTTACAAATTTTTGCGCTGATTACTCCGCTTTTCTTTCAGGTAGTGATGGATAAGGTGCTGGTACATCAAGGATTTAGTACTCTCAATGTTATAGCCGTTGCACTTGGTGTAGTGATAATTTTCGAAGTTGTTTTAGGCGGAGTGCGCACTTATGTGTTTGCACATACAACTAGTCGTATTGATGTTGAACTTGGAGCAAAACTTTTTCGTCATTTACTTTCTCTTCCTATCTCTTATTTTGAAAACCGTCGCGTCGGTGATACGGTCGCTCGTGTACGCGAACTAGAGCAAATTCGTAATTTCTTAACAGGGCAAGCACTTACTTCCGTTCTGGATTTATTGTTCTCATTTATTTTCCTGACTGTGATGTGGTATTACAGTGTATGGTTAACATTGGTTGTGATTATTTCGTTACCATGCTATGCGATATGGTCTGCAACTATTAGCCCGATTTTACGTCGTCGTTTAGATGAGAAATTTGCACGTAATGCAGATAACCAGTCATTTTTAGTGGAATCAGTTAGTGCAATGAATATGATTAAGTCAATGGCGGTCAGTCCGCAGATGATTGATCATTGGGATAAACAATTGGCGGGTTATGTTAAAGCAGGATTTAAGGTGACTAAACTTGCAACTATCGGACAACAAGGGGTACAACTCATTCAAAAACTGGTGATGGTCATTAACCTTTGGATAGGAGCGCATTTGGTTATTCGTGGAGAGATGACGGTAGGGCAGCTTATTGCATTTAATATGCTAGCCGGACAAGTCGCTGCACCTGTTATCCGCTTAGCACAATTATGGCAGGATTTTCAACAAGTCGGCATTTCTGTTAGTCGTTTAGGAGATATTCTAAATACACCAACCGAAAATCCCCAAAGCCGTTTATCTTCGCAGGATATTCGCGGGGAAATTCAATTTAATGAAGTCTTTTTTCGCTATCGCCCGGATGGTAACGAAATTCTTAATAACCTTTCGTTAACGATTAATGAGGGGGAAGTAGTCGGAATTGTAGGACGATCAGGATCGGGCAAAAGTACTTTAACCAAATTAATTCAGAGACTTTACATTCCTACACGCGGGAGGGTATTTATTGATGGTACTGATATTGCTTTGGTTGATCCGTCATGGTTACGCCGACAAATCGGTATTGTATTACAAGACAATATTCTGCTTAACCGTTCAATTCGAGACAATATTGCTTTAATTGAACCTGCAATACCAATGGAAAAAGTGATTTATGCGGCAAAACTTGCCGGGGCGCACGATTTTATTACCGATTTGCCCGAAGGCTATGACAGCATTGTCGGTGAACACGGAGCCAGTTTATCGGGGGGACAACGTCAGAGGATTGCCATTGCTCGAGCATTAATCACTAATCCGCGTATTTTAATTTTTGATGAAGCGACTAGTGCGTTGGATTATGAATCGGAACGTATCATTATGAAAAATATGCAACATATTTGCCAAGGCAGAACAGTGATTATTATTGCACATCGTCTTTCCACTGTACGACAAGCGAACAGAATTTTAGTGATGGATAAGGGAAAATTGGTCGAACAAGGTAATCATAGGCAGTTACTTGAACAGAAAGGGCTGTATTACTATTTGCATCAACTGCAATCCGATTAATCCGGTTGAAAAGAATAATAAGGAAAAGTATATGAGTCTTTGGTTGGAAGGTCTTTGTGAGTTAATAAAACGTTATCTAACGATTTTCAGCGAAACGTGGAAAATAAGACGGCAGTTTGATTCACCATTACGACAAGAGGATGAAAATGCCTTTTTACCTGCGCATTTAGAGCTGATTGAAAGTCCGATTTCGGCATTGCCAAAATGGATAGGGAGATTAATATTCGTCTTTTTGTTGATTGCCGTAGTATGGGCATATTTAGGTAAGGTTGATATTGTTGCGGTAGCGCCGGGAAAAATTATGCCGAGCGGGCGTAGTAAAACGATTCAACCGATAGAAACGGCAATGGTAAAACAAGTTTATGTGCGTAACGGACAAGAAGTCAAAAAGGATCAACTCCTAATGGAACTGGTTGCAATGGGAGCGGATGCTGATCACTCTAAATCGGAAGAGGCATTAAATGCGGCAATATTATCCAAGTATAGGCAAAAAGCGTTGCTAAATGCGATGGATAACAATGTAGAGCCAACATTTGTACAAGAGGTATTGAACCAATCAGAGCTTGTGTTACCTGTAGAAATACTTCAACAAGAGCAAGCATTAATTCGTAGCCAGTATACAACATGGTCGGCACAAAAAGAACGATTAAATGCAAGCATTAAACAGCGTGAAGCAGAAATTAAAACGACTGAAATCGAAGTTAATAAATTACGAGCGATGCAGAAATATGAGGTGGAACGACGTAACGATTTCAAAAGTTTGTATAAAACGGGAGGTGTTTCCAAACATGAATATTTCGTGCAGGAAAATAAGTTGATAGAACTTACGAATGAATTACATATACAACGTAGTAAATTAGATGAATTATCTGCCAGTTTGAATCAAGCCAAGCAGGAATACCGCTATTTTATCGAATCTTTTCGTCGGGATGTTTTAGAAGAACTACGTAAAGCCAATGAAAGTATCAGTCAATTGAGCCTGGAAGTCGAGAAATCAAAACAACGCCGACAGTTTACTGAAATTCGTTCACCGGTAGACGGCTCGGTTCAACAGTTGCAAACCTATACAATCGGTGGTGTGGTGACAACTGCCCAACCATTAATGGTTATTGTACCGAAGGACGACCAGTTAGAAATTGATGCGATGATTTCAAATAAAGATATCGGTTTTATTCAGGTTGGACAGGACGTAGTCATCAAAGTAGAAGCATTTCCTTATACTCGATATGGCTATATTACCGGTAAGATAAAACATATCAGTTTTGATGCAATTAATGATGAAGAACTGGGGCTGGTTTTTTCCACTACCATTTTAATGGATAAAAATTATTTAAATATTGATGGCAAAGAAATTCACTTAATGGCGGGAATGACGGTATCGGCAGAAATAAAAACAGGAAAACGTAGTGTAATGGATTATTTATTAAGTCCGTTAAAAACAACTGTTGATGAAAGTATGCGGGAGAGGTAATACAAGCGGTTTGTTTTAGCAGACAATTTGCAAAATTTTTGTCCGTTATTTAAAAACTGTGAAATACATCATGGTTTTTAGCAATTTAGCAATTTAGCAAGATAAGATGATCACCTCCTTGAAAGGCTTAAGATGAAATCAACTTGAGGAACCAAATGAAAAACATATTCCGAAAAAAGCGTTATTATTTTATCAGCTTGTTTATGTTGTTGTTCGGCATTGTTTATTACTGCTTGGATGATTATATCAGTTTGGTGCGCGCCGGTTATTGCCCGAAAACCCGAACCATTTTGACAAAAGAAGAACTTTATCGCAATGCTATGCGGGATTATCTCCAAGTCATGATAGAAATAAAACAGGAGTTGGCAGAAGAGTTTGAATCTAACCGAGAATTCCCTTATTACAATATTTGGCTGGGTAAACCAATAAACGGTTATGAGTTAAAAAATATGATAAAACCTATTTTAGGATCAAGTGTTTTATATTCTGAAAAGTTCTACAATAAATATCAAATTGAAATAAGAGCTTTAAATGATGTTGGTGAGATTAAAGACAGTGAGTTATTTCCGAAAAATAATGCATTGAATATTTATGATAATGCAAATATGAATTTTATTTATGCTTATGATTGTTGTACCGTTTATACGCGAGAGGAAGCTATTGAACGAGTTGCTTTTTTGGAAAGAGAGATTGATAAATATAAAAATTTTCTTAAACATGAAAAGGATTTTTTTGGAATAAAAAGGACGCCAACGGCATTCCGTTATTTAAATGTGAACGCTATGTTTACAGGGTTTGATGATGAGGTTATTGAAAATAATGCATTTAATATTCTCAGCTATTTTATACCGATTAATACTTGTGGCAATATTACAATAAATATGAGAAGTAATAATGATAAATAATAGGGGGATTTATGACTACACTTGCTCAAAATACAATGATGCCGAGTGCTTTTGAAAATTAAATAAAATGTCTTTTTGATTGGGTTTTTAATTGGCAGGAGGGAATATGAAAAAAGTTATAGTGTCAATATTGTTTATTTTTGTGGCTATTATCAGTTGGGGATATTATGAGTATCGTGTTGATCTCGAAAAATATCAATATTGGTATGAGATACTAGATAAAAATAAAAAGCCGGATAATATTTCATATCAAGAATATATAGATAAGAATAGAGAAGGATTTTGTTGGCGGGATAATACTTACTATACCAAAGAAGAATTAAAAGAAAAAGCGATGGTTAGTTTGATTGAAAAAGAACTGGAAATTGTCGAGTTATTTAACCAAGATAAAGCTATTAATGCGGTGCAAGAGGAAGTCTTAGCCGAAACAGCTCGTTATTGTAAGCGTAAGTATTGTGGTGTTTGGTATTCTCCAATAAAATTTCCTGAAAAAGAGATAAAAAATATTTTATATGAAGATAGAGTTTATTTAAAGGAATTTCCTTCCCCCAAAATTACCGAATCATTTCATCCAATAAAAATAGAAAAAGCGGAAGATTTAAAAAAATATTTTAGGCAATATGGAAGTGAACATTATGTTGTATTTATTGTTAAGTATATTTCTCATGAGCTGTTTAATTCGGATTACAGCGATGTAATTGATGAAAATGAGTTTGAAAGTAATGATAGAAAAAATAATATTCTGATTAAAAGAGTAGATTATTTACCTGAACATATAGGAGGCATGCCTAAAGGTGCCAATTATAAAATTCATGGCATCGGTTATCGACTGTTAAAAACCAAATATTTAGAATATTATCCGAGTAATAGAGAAAATGAACCCTTAAGTTTATACGAAAACAGTAGAACATATTTGTTAAGTAATTGTGGAGATGTGTTATATAGCCCTTTTTATGTTTATGATTGGAGAAAGAGTAAAAGATGGAAAATAACTATACCCAACTAAAAATTTATCCGTTATTAAATACTAATCGGAGAAAATAACCAAATGAAAAACATATTCCGAAAAAAACGTTATTATTTTATTAGCTTATTTATGCTGTTATTCGGCGTTGTTTATTACTGCTTGGATGACTATGTCAGTTTGGTACGCGCCGGTTATTGCCCGAAAACCCGAACCATTCTGACAAAAGAAGAACTCTATCGCAATGCCATGCGGGATTATCTCCAAGTTATGATAGACGTGAAGAATGAGTTGGCAGAGAAGAATGAATTTTACAAAAGCCTCCCCTATCTCAATAGTTTTCTAGGTGAGCCGGTAAATGGAGATAAATTAAAGAATATGTTTTTAGGAATCGGTATTGATGATGCTGATAAATTTTATAAAAAATATAAAGATAAAATTAAGGTTTTCGAGGATGTCGATAGTATTTTAGATAATGAGTTATTTCCTAAAAATAATTCATTTAATATTTACGATAATGTAATTATGAATTTTATTTATGCTTATGATTGTTGTACCGTTTATACGCGAGAAGAAGCTCTTGAACGAGTTGCTTTTTTGGAAAAAGGAATGGAAATGTATAAAGATGCACTTAAAACGGATTCTTTTAAAATAAAAAGGACGCCAACGGCATTCCGTTATTTAAATGTGAATTTTATGTTTACGGGGTTTGATGATGAAGTTATTGAAAATAATGCATTCGATATTCTTAGTTATTTTATACCGATTAACACCTGTGGCAATATTACGGTAAATATAAGATACAATGAAGATAAATAATGAGGAGGATTTATGACTACACTGACTCAAAATACCACGATGCCTAGCGCTTTTGAAATCGTATCGCTTTATTTATGGGGGCAGAAAACCCCGCCTACTCCCGGTGAATTAGCGGAGGGTAAATGGATTCGTCCTTTAGAAAGCACATTAGATATTACGATTGATGCGCAGACTTATATGAAAAACGGGGCGGGACGTTTTGTTACGCCGGCTAATTATAAGCTATTAACTAACTTTTTTAATAAAAGAGATATTCCTGATGGAATGTATGATATTAAAAAAATTTGGGGAAAGATTTATGGTATTCCCTATTCTAACCAAGAATTGATATTAAGCATGTCTCAATATGAACTAGGGGTTTGGGATGAGGATTATGTTGATCGTGCATATGTATTTGGTAGTACTTTATTTAAATTAGACAAAGAAAATCTAACATTTGTAGTAAGAACCGATGAAAACGGTCAAAAACACCATGAAGTTCATAACCTGAAGATTTCTCCGGAGCAAGATAATTTCGACTATGAATCGAGTAATTTAGCTGCAAAGATCACAAATAAAATGACGAAATTTATGATAGATCCAAGTGGAATAGGACGAAAAGTCAATTTGGTATTTTCCGGTGTTGATAATCTAAAAACAATTCCTGTTTTAACCGAAGAGGAATTTCGACGTTTTGAAGAACAGGCAGAAAAAGAAAAAAGGTTTCATGGCTTTGATCGTTATATGCAACAATTTTCAAATTCGGATAGTTTTACCTTTTCTCCCTCTGCTTATCATTCGTATAGAGTGGGTAAATTTCTTGAGCTTATGGCTGATTTACACTCTTCCGGAGTGATTAATTATTTGGACGAGAAAGGACGATACGTGCGTTATGACGGGGCTAATGACGGTGGAATATTAGAAGGCAAATTGAGTGAGGATGATACTATCAGTAGTACAGGCCGTGATTATACGGTGAATGGGGCTACCTATTCCGGTGCTCAACGAAGCTATATTAAAAATGCATTAGTCGGAGGTGTTAGAGGAGATATTTTAGTCGGCGGTCATAATGATGATTTATTAATAGGTAATGATGGTGACGATATATTAGACAGTGGCGAAGGTAATGACACTGTTTTAGGCGGAGACGGTTTTGATACTTACTATATCGGCGAAGGTGATACGATCATTGATACGGATGGAAAAGGAAGCGTTTATTTTGTTACACAAAATAATCAGGAGGGGGACTTGTTAGATGTGGCTTCTCTATTACGTTATGAGCCAAATAGAAATTATGCAGTATTTGAAGGCATTAGTTATTCGGGAAATAGATATCGTTATGAAGCGAATAATATTAAATTTTCATCAAAAATTAGCTCAAAAAGTGGCTTGTTTAGTTTTATTTCCGAGTCGTTAACCATTACACAAGTTGATAATAGTGGAGCGGCAATTGGAAAAAGTCTTCAGATTAAGGATTTTAAAAATGGTGATTTGGGTATCAATCTTTTAGATATTCCCGTATATTATAATCAGGAAACACATGAATATTATTTTCACCAAGATTCTTTCTATTTTCACTTAAATGATTTCCCAAGCTTGGGAAAGCTTATATCTAATAGTATGCCCGTTGATTATTACGCTCCCCCCAATCAACCTGAAGGAGAAAGAGAAAATCCGTATGATCTATCATCAGGAAGTGCGAATAACGCTGTGTCCGATAATCAAGGAGGTTGGGGAGGAAATGAGCATGCGGATTCAAGGGCTGATGGTTCTGATTTGAATTCGCCGGATGAAGGTGCGACGGATAATAACAGTAATGGGGAGCGAGGTAATGTAGCACCGAATAAACCGGGACGTAATTATGAAGTATATGATCCATTGGTCTTAGATTTGGATGGAGATGGTATTGAAACAGTATCGCACAATGGTAAATCAGGAGCATTGTTTGATCATGATTTAGATGGTATTCGTACAGCAACGGGGTGGCTAAAAAGTGATGACGGTTTCTTAGTATTTGACCGTAATCAAGACGGTTCTATCAATAATAGTAGTGAGCTGTTTAGCGATAGAGTATTACTTGCCGACTCAACTTATTCTAAGCATGGGTTCTCTGCACTTGCCGAGTTGGACGAAAATGATGATGGCATTGTTAATAGGCTAGATAGCCATTTTAGTGGATTACAGATTTGGCGTGATATTAACCAAGACGGCGAAAGTTCTAGTGAAGAGTTATTCAGTCTAGAGCAGTTTGGTATTGGAGCATTGCATACGGAATATGAACAACGTTCGGATGAATTGACGGGTAATAATTTTCTCAGTCAACTCGGTAGATTTGAAAAAGTAGACGGTTCATTTGGTGTAATGGGAGATGTAAACTTCAGTTTTAATCCTTTTTATAGCCAATTTATTGATAAGGTAGATTTTTCAGCTATACAACATAACATAGTGAATTTAAGTGGCGTGGGGCGAATTCGTGATTTAAAAGAGGCGGCTGCATTATCGAAAGAGTTAAGTGACTTACTACAGCAATATGCGGTAGCAGATACGCGCCAGTCTCAATTAGAACTTTTACCTAATATTCTAAATAAATGGGCGGAAACAGATCAGAAGTATAGCCATTACGATTACATATTGGAAAAAACAGTTGAATCGACATCGCAATCGGATGTTGTTGTACGAGTTACACCAGGTGAATTGGCAAGACTTCGGAATGCTCAGCATAATCCTGAGATTATGCAACGTTTTGAAGAAAATAAGCATAAAATTGCGACAATTAATTCCTTATATAACTTGAATATTAAACAACTTTATTATACGACGGATAAAGACATCGATTACATTACTGATAAAATTAATCGTATGTATCAAAATTCTATTGAATTTGCCTATCAATCATTATTATTTCAAACTCGTTTAAAGAGATATGCAAACCAAGTCTATTTTTTCAAACAAAATAATGAATGGGTATTCGACTATTCTAGAGTTATTCCTTTATTTTTGTCTGAATTTGAACGGTCTCCAATTAATGCATTAACGGATTTAAGTGAATATATTTCATTAATGACAAATCCGGTAGAATGGAATGAAGGATTATTACTCTTAAATAAATTCGTCAGCTATGCTAAAGATCAAACATGGTATAGTGATTGGAAATCAGAATCTACATTTGTGTTATCAAAATTGGAAAAGCAAGGAATTACATTATTTGAAAATTGGAAGGACAAAGATTATAAAGGTAATGATATTGTAATAGGTGATTCAGAAAATAATGTGATCAATGCTGGTAGAGGAAACGATACACTAATTGGCGGTTTAGGTAACGATACTTTAAACGGTAGTTACGGCTCCGATACTTATCTGTTTGCAAAAGGACACGGTCAGGACGTGATTAACGAATATGCCGAGTGGAATGACAGACATATCGATACGATCCGTTTTAGTGATGTAAATTATGATGAAGTGAAGTTCCGTCGTGAAAACAATGACCTGGTGTTATTTGATTATCATGAAGGAGATTCGCTACGAATTAAAGCATTCTACGAGCATAATTATTATGAAATTGAACGCTTTGAATTTGCTGACCGTAATTTGACTTTGGCAGAAATGAAAACAGAGGGGATCCGACTGTTTGGTACGGAAGGGGATGATGTTATTTACGATTGGAATGCAAAAGCGATTATTGATGCCGGCTCGGGTAATGATACGATCAATGCAGGACGGGGTGATGACAAACTAATCGGCGGTTTAGGTAACGATACTTTAAACGGTAGTTACGGCTCCGATACTTATTTGTTTGCAAAAGGACACGGTCAGGATGTAATTAACGAATATGCCGAATGGAATGACGGGCGTATTGATATTATTCAATTCAAGGATCTGAACGAGTCAAGTCAATTATGGTTTTCCCGTAAAAATAATGATTTGGTCATTCAAACACTTTCAACACTAGATCAAGTAACTGTTAAAGATTGGTATACTCATCGATTTTATAAGGTCGAAAAAATCAAATTAGCTGATGGCAGAGGAATTGATATGACTCAGGTTGAAAAATTAGTGGATGCTATGGCAAGTTTTAGTACCGCTTACTCTAGTGATATTAGCCAAGCACCAAAAGAGGAAATGGATCAGTATATTGCTAAACTAGCCGTCCAATCCTATTGGTCTTAATCAGAAAAAACTGGCAGAAGAATGGTTCTAGCTACTGCTTGGCAGTCATCTTCAAAGATAAAACCGCTTGTAATTATTTACAAGCGGTCCGTTTTGTTTAAAAGTTTGCAGATTAGCCTGTATTGCGCATACCGGCGGCAATGCCAGTGATGGTGATCATCAAGGCTTGCTCTAATTCCGGATTCGCATTCTCCGCTTGGGTACGTAAGCGGTGTAATAGTTCAACCTGCAATAAATTGAGTGGGTCGGTGTAGATATTACGTAGCGCGATAGAATCGGCGATCCAAGGCAAATCACCCATCAGTTGATCATCATGGGAGAGTGATAATACGGTTTGAATGTCCGCTTGTAATTGGCTGCGTAACTCTTTTCCTAGACGGTGTAAATGTTGTGGTACAAGACGTTGGTCATAATGTTCCGCAAGCCATAAGTCGGTTTTACTGAACACCATCTCTAACATCCCGATGCGGGTGGAAAAGAACGGCCATTCCTCACACATCTCTTTCAATAACGTTTCGTTACCTTGTTCAATTAATTGGCGTAATGCTGCACCCGCACCTAACCAAGCCGGTAGCATCAAACGATTTTGCATCCAAGCGAAAATCCATGGAATGGCACGTAGGCTTTCTACGCCGCCGTTCGGATTACGTTTTGCCGGACGGGAACCGAGAGGTAGTTTGGATAGCTCTTGTTCCGGTGTTGCGGCACGGAAGTAAGGAACGAAATCCGGTTCGCCGCGAACGATGCCGCGATAGATTTCACAAGAAATTTCTGCGCCTTTATTCATCGCCTCACGCCATGCTTGTTTCGGCTCCGGCGGCGGACAAAGGTTGGCTTCTAAAATTGCACTGGCGTAGAGATCTAAACTTTCTACCGCTACGGCGGGTAAACCAAGTTTGAAGCGAATCATTTCGCCTTGTTCGGTGACGCGTAAGCCGTTTTTGAGTGAACGAGGCGGCTGTGAAAGCAAGGCGGCATGTGCCGGTGCGCCACCACGTCCGATTGTACCGCCGCGACCATGGAACAAGGTGAGTTCGATGTTATATTTTTCACATAAATTCACCAATGCTTCTTGTGCTCGATATTGCGCCCAAGAAGCGGCTAACATTCCGGCATCTTTGGCTGAGTCGGAATAACCGATCATGACCATTTGTTTATTATTGATAACAC
Organism: Glaesserella sp.; assembly: GCF_041814905.1. Taxonomy (NCBI): domain Bacteria; kingdom Pseudomonadati; phylum Pseudomonadota; class Gammaproteobacteria; order Pasteurellales; family Pasteurellaceae; genus Glaesserella; species Glaesserella sp. Next base: position 22,636 of record NZ_JBGXYA010000017.1, read on the forward strand.
CGCGATACCAACCAACGTTAAATAATGCGGTCATCACTTTTTCACAGCGATCTAAGTCATCTAGCGTTTCAAATAATGGTGCAACCGGAACGGTTTGCCGGCAACCCGCTTCTTTTAACAATAAATGTACAGCAAGTACATCGGAGGCTTCACGTGCCATTGAGATAACATAAGCGGAAATCACGCCTTGCGGTTGTTCCGCAACGACTTTACAGGTATCGAGAACTTCTTGTGTTTCCGGGCTTGGTTTCCAGTTGGTCGGTACTAATGGACGACGGGAACTTAATTCACGTACCAAAAATGCTTGTTTGTCATCTTCCGTCCATTGCGAGTAATCGCCCAAACCGATATAACGGGTAATTTCAGCAATTGCCATTTCATGACGCGTACTTTCTTGGCGAATGTCCAAACGAGATAAACCTAAACCAAAGCAGCGAACGCGACGTAAACAGTCTAGCAATGCACCGTTGGCAATAATGCGCATGCCGCATTGTTGTAGGGATTGGTAACAGTCGTTTAATGGTTCCCATAATTGTTCATCGTTGGTTAAGATCTCACTTTCTGAAACGGAAAGCGTTTTATCTTCTAACAATTCCGCATAATAAGTGACAGTTTTTACCAATTTGGTTCGCAGTTCTTTTACTACAACACGATATGGTTCCAAGTGATTACCGTATTTTGCTCGGAATTCATCGGTGCAACCGACAACAGAAAGTTCATCGGAAAGTAATTTGATGTCTTCCAAGAATAATTCTGCGGCTTTCCAACGATTCATTAATAACACTTGGCGGGTTGTTTTGGCGGTAACAAATGGGTTACCGTCACGGTCACCGCCCATCCAAGAAGAAAAGCGAACTGGCGCAAGACCGACCGGGTGCTGCACACCGAAATTTTTTTCCAAATGGAAATTAATTTGGCGACAGAATTCCGGCACCGCTTTCCATAAGCTGTTTTCAATCACTGCCATCCCCCATTTTGCTTCATCAACCGGGGTTGGACGTTGAGTACGAATTTCATTGGTGTGCCATGCAAGAGCAATTAATTGCATTAGGCGGCGTTTGTGTTTAGTGGTTTCACTATCGGTGAGGTCGTTGTGTTCTAGTCGGCTTAAACAACGATTAATTTCAACGTGTTTATGCACTAACGAACGGCGGGTAACTTCTGTAGGATGAGCCGTTAACACTAAATCAATCAGGAGTTTTTCGACGGTTTCAATGACTTTTTGTACCGGTACATTCTGTTCTTTCAAGCGAGCGAATAACGCTCCCATCGAACGTTCGCCAAGTAACGCATTTTTGCTGTGACGGGAAATGGTTTGATATTGTTCGGCAATATTGGTCAGATTTAAGAATTGGCTGAAAGCACGGGCAACCGGAATGACATTCTCTGTTGATATATTAGCCAACATATCTAGTAGTTGTTTGCGCGCTTTTTCATCACCGGAACGTGAACTGCGTGATAAGACACGAATACTTTCAATCAGTTCTAAAATCTCATTGCCTTGAGCATCGCGAATGGTTTCCCCCAAGAAATCTCCTAACATATGAATGTTGCTACGCATAGATTCATAAAGTTGGCTCATAAAAAATTATCCTCGTTTTAGGTAAAAAATCAAATGTGCATAGATATACCTAAAAAGAGGATAAATGGCAATATGATTTAATTTTTTTTATGAAATAAATAAAAAAAACTTATCTTAGTTCGAAAATAATGCCTTATTCGCTAAAAGTTGCTCACGGGTTAGGCTGAAAACCCCTAATCCCCCGTTTTTAAACTCAATCCAGTTAAACGGCACTTGTGGGAACTGTTCAATCAAATGCACCATACTATTACCGACTTCGCACACCAATACCCCGTTATCACTGAGATAATCTGCAGCTTGCGCTAAGATTCGTTTGGTAATATCTAACCCGTCAGCGCCGGAACCTAACGCTATTTCCGGTTCGTGATGGAACTCTTCCGGCATATCTGCCAAATCTTCTTGATCAACATAAGGCGGGTTAGTCACGATTAAATCGTAGCGATCTTGAGGTAAGCTATTGAAAAGATCCGATTGTAGCGGAAAGACTTTATGAGCCATATTATGGCGCTCGATATTCACTTCCGCCACATTCAGCGCATCAATAGAAAGATCTACCGCATCTACTTCGGCATTAGGGAAACGTTCGGCACAAGCAATCGCAATACAACCGCTGCCGGTACACATATCTAAAATTCGTTTCGGTTCAGCACGTAAAATGCCGGTAAAGCCTTTTTGAATTAGCTCACCGATGGGGGAGCGCGGAATAATGACGCGTTCATCAACATAATATTCGCTACCGGAAAACCATGCAGAATTAGTGAGGTAAGCAACCGGTTTGCGGAATCCCAAACGCTGTTCCACCATTTCCACAATACGGGCTTTTTCAATGGCGGTCAAACGTGAAGCATACAAACTTTCCGGCACATCAATCGGTAGCGCCAAAGCACTTAATACCAGCTGATTTGCCTCATCCCACGGGTTATCATGTCCGTGTCCGTAGTAAAGATCGGAGGCGTTAAAATAACTGTAACTCCAGCGCATCATATCTAAAATTGTAGACAAATCTTCCGCTACATTCGATTCGGCAATTTCGTGTAATAATTCAAGATTATATTGAGGTTCAAACATTGGATTCTCTTTTACGGTCTTAAAATTGGTGTTTTATACCATATTTCTCTTTGTGTTAGAATGGCGTTCACTAAATTTAAGAGGAATCTTTATGTTGGAAAATGATGATTTCGCACTGTTTCGCGAGGCTACAAAAGGCACGAAAAAGATAAAGCAGGATACCTTTGTACCGAAATCGGAACCCCGTAAAAAAGTCAGTGAAATTCGTGAATTAAAAGAACGGACGGATACGTTATTCTATTTTTCGGATGAATATGAACCGCTTTTAATTGAAGAAAATGAAAAGGTGAAATACCGTCGAGAAGATATTGATCCTTATATTCTCAAGCAACTTCGTCGTGGTGATTTCCATCCCGAGCTGTTTTTGGATTTACACGGCTTAACCAAAGAACAGGCGAAAAAAGAGTTGGCAAGTTTGATTTTAGCCTGTGAACGAGAAGGTATTTACTGTGCGAGTATTATGACAGGCTACGGTACAAAAGCGCTGAAAAATCAAATTCCTCGTTGGCTGGTGCAACATCCGAAAGTGATTGCGCTGCACCAAGCGCCGAGAGAGTGGGGCGGTGATGCGGCAATTTTAATTCTAGTCGAGCAACCGGAAAAGGCGGATTACAAGCGGTGAGTTTTAAGACATTTTTTGCAAATCAAATCAGACCTCTTGTCATAGAAGTGAAATGTTACATTTTGGTAAAATATTGAATTTCTACTCTAACAACTTTTAGGAGACCTTATGTTAGAACTTGTCCTTGCTGTGTTATGCAGTGTATCGGTTGGTGTATTAATTAAAGTTGCCAGAAGCAAAGGTGTGCTGATTGCCCAAAGTATTGCGGTGAACTATCTTGTGGCAATGACCCTCTGTTATTTCCTATTAAAACCCGATTTTAAAGGACAAACCATGGTTGAAATAGTTGCACAACATCCGTCTTCTTATCTCTTTTTCGCATTAGGATTGTTATTGCCGAGTGTCTTTTTGATTCAGGCAAAAGCGTTGGAATTTGCAGGCATTATCCGTACTGATGCTGCGCAACGATTATCGCTTTTTCTTCCGATTTTGGCTGCGTTTACCCTGTTTGGTGAAGCCGTAACCGGTCAAAAATTAATTGCGCTGTTATTGGCTTTCGGAGCATTAGGCTGCTTACTTTGGAAAAGTCATGAAGGTATGGGTAAAGGCGGCAAAACGGCGATTATCAGTTTGGCGTTAGTTTGGGTTGGCTTCGGTGTCATTGATATTTTATTCAAACAGATGGCGAAATCCGGCTCCGCTTTTCCGCTGACATTATTTATTTCTTTTATCTGTGCGGGCTGTGTCATGTTTATCTATCTGTTACTGAAACGTACACAATGGAATATACCCAGTGTTGCCGTCGGATTATTACTAGGCGTACTCAACTTTGGTAATATCCTATTTTATATTACGGCACATCAAGTTATGAAAGACGATCCGACTTTGGTGTTCACCGGAATGAACCTTGGTGTTATCTGTTTAGGCACTCTGGTAGGCGCACTGTTATTTAAGGAGAAAATACATCGAGTCAACTATTTGGGTGTCGTGATCGCAATTATTGCTATCGTCTGTTTATTCTACTGGCGATAATATTTTCGGCGGGGCTTTAGGTCTCGCTTTTTTATGATGTAACGAGCGTGATATGAAGAGTTTAAAACAATACGGACAGAATTACGTCAATTGGGTGCTACGTTTAGGCAAAATGCGAGCAGCACTTTTCGGCTTTTGCGTTCTCTCTTTCTTCGCTATTGTCATTCAAGGTTTGTTAAGTTTGGCTTTTACCGGTGAAATTGATGCTAACGACATCTTTCGTTCCATTATTTTCGGTTTGATTTCCGTTCCGTTTGTTATCTATTTTTTCAATTTGATCGTAGAAAAATTAGAACGTTCCAGAATGCGATTGGAACAGTCGCTTAAAGATCTTTCATTATTACGTGAACAAGATGCCCGTTTAAATGTAGAGCTGGAGCAAAAAGCCGAATTTTTACGTTCTTTCTTTGATGCGTCACCGGATCTGGTTTTCTATCGTGACGATAAAGGACATTATTTGGGCTGTAATCGGGCAATGGAAGTTTTAACCGGCAAGCCGGAAAAAGAGATTATCGGTTTAACGCCTTACGATAATTATTCAAAAGAAACCGCAAAAATGATCATGGATACCGATCGCGATACTCTGGTTAGTAATACTGTGGTGACATCTGAACAATGGATTCGTAATCCGAATAATAAATTATCCTGTTTTGAAATCCGTAAAGTGCCTTATTACGACCGAATGCATAATCGTCACTGCATTATGGGCTTTGGGCGCGATATTACCGAACGTAAACGCTATCAGGAAATGATCGAAAAAAACAGCCGTGATAAATCCAAACTGATGGCGACCATCAGCCATGAATTGCGCACTCCGCTTAACGGTATTATCGGGTTAAGCCGTATTTTGTTAGATGGCGAACTCACTCCTCAACAGCGGGAATATCTTAAAACTATCAACGTCAGTGCCGTTTCTCTCGGACATATTTTCAGTGACATCATTGATTTGGAAAAAATTGACAGTCGTCGTATCGAGCTATTTCGTAGCGAAGTGGAATTCTCTCAATTAATCAGCAATATCAGCCATTTTGCCAATTTAATGGCAGAGCAGAAAAAAATCCGATTCCATGTTCAATATGATGGTAATTTACCGAGTTTTATTTACGTTGATAATGCCCGTCTTAGCCAAATTTTATGGAATTTAGTGAGTAACGCCGTTAAATTTACTCCGCAAGGCGGTAATATTTCTCTTAATGTTGTGCGTTATGATGAAGATCATTTCGGCTTTATTTTAAAGGATACCGGTATCGGTATTAAGAAAAGCGAACAGCGAAAAATTTTCGCCATGTTCTATCAAGCAGAAAGTGCGAAGAATAAAAAAGCTGCAGGTAGCGGTATCGGTTTGGCAATCTCTAAGCGAATCGCCAAGCTGATGGGGGGTGATTTGACGGTAGAAAGCGAATTAAATCAAGGCTCTACATTTACGCTGACGATTCAAGCCGATGAGGTGAAAAATCGTAAAGAAGAAATGTCGATTAGCACTCATCCGCTGAAAGTTTTATTGGTGGAAGATATTGAAGTGAATGTGGTGGTTGCTAAAGCCATGCTGAATAAGTTCGGCTGTGAAGTAGATGTTGCAATGACAGGTGCTGAAGCCTTTGAACGTTTTGCACAAAATAGTTACGATTTGATTCTGCTTGATATTCAACTGCCGGATATGACGGGATTCGATATTGCAAGCCAATTACGTGAATGTTACGAAAACGGAGATGTGGAATACCTTCCGTTATTGATTGCGTTAACGGCTAATATTATCCAAACCAAAGAGGAATATCAAAAGCAGGGCATGGATGACGTACTGCGTAAACCGTTATCGTTAGAGGCACTTGCCGAATGCCTGAATCGCCACTTTGATGAAGCATTTTTGAAAAATTCGACGGAAAACCCACCGCTTGTAAATCATAGTTTGCCTGAAAACGAACCGTTCGACCGTCAGTTATTAACCGAACTGGTGGAAGTTATGGGGAAAAAAGCGGTATTGGCAAATTTTGCGCTGTTCGGGCGGCTCATGCCGGAATATTCCGCTCATCTTTCCCGTTATCTTGCTATGTGGCAACAAAATCAAGATCAGGAATCCCGTAAACAGACTGTGGATGAAGCACATAAAATCAAAGGCGCGCTGGCTTCTGTCGGTTTATTTAAATTGCAACATATTGCACAGCTTGCGCAAACCGATAATGGCGTAGCTTGGGAGCAAGGAATCGCGGCTTGGGTGGCTGAAATTCAATCCAAATGGCAAGCGGATCTCACTCTTGCTACAGAATGGGTCAATGCGTTGGACTAATAAAAGAAGACAATAAGTGCGGCGGAAGTGTTCACATCCGCCCATGAAAGAAGCCGAAGAGGGGCTCCACACCCTTTTTACCACCCCAAGGCGCGATTTGCCACGTGTTCCCGTAAAAATTTACAGTGAGATAAAGTGCATAATCCGAGATTTCTTACCACCGCGACCGGTAAAAATTCGCAACAAAAGACCGAAATCAGACCGCTTGTTGCCTGCATAATGCGGGTTTGATCCGCCTGTCTTTGCCGTTCAAAACGATTGAGTAGTGCAAATTCGCCTAAATCCTGCCCTTGTTCAAAGGCATTCGCTAATAACATTGTCAACTCAAACAGATCACGCATACCTAAGTTAAATCCTTGCCCTGCAACGGGGTGGAGTAGTTGGGCAGCATTGCCGACAATCGCCAAACGGTGGTGAATATGCGATTCGGTTTTTTGCGAGGAAAGCGGATAGACAAAACGTTTGCTGACACGTAAAAATTTACCGAGTTTCCAGCCGAATTGTTGTTGTAGTGCCTTCAAAAAAGTGTGATCGGACGCATTCATCATTTCCGTCGGATCTGCCAAACACCATACCAATGACATCGTTTTTCCGGTTAATGGCAGCAATGCAAAAGGTCCTTGCGCGGTAAAACGTTCAAACGCTTGATTTTGGTGTGGTTCCGACAGTTCAACATTGGCAATAATCGCAGATTGTTGATAGTCTTTGATGAATTGGGTTGATACACCGCAAAGTGCTGCAATTTGCGATTGAATGCCATCGGCAGCGACGAGTAACGGGGTAATCAAGGTATTGCCGCTTGTCAGCCGAATTTCATTCTGCTCGGCTCGACGTGTCATATCTTCGACCGTATCCGGACAGAACAGTTGAATATTTGGTTGCTCAGTAATCATTGCCGCAAGTTTTTCTCCGAATTTTGCCAACTCGACGACAACACCGAATTGAGGTAAATTCAGTTCAGCGGCGGAAAGGATTGTTTTGCCGAAATGCGATTGATCGGAAACCAGAATTTTTTCAATCGGCGTTGCCGTTTTTTGCACTAACTCGGCTAAATTCTCGCCGATAAGCGGTCTGATTTCGGCTAATTTTTGCAAACTGCCGTAAGCCAACGCAATACTCCGCGCATCGAATCCACCTTGTTCGGCATAATTCGGTAAAGATTTTTCCACAATTGCAATCTGTATTTTATGTCGGGTTGCCGAACTTAATGCAAGGGCAAGGACCGAACCGGTAATTGCCCCGCCGACGATAACGAGATCAAATTTTTGTGACATACTTTTCCCTTTCCAAATGCCCGGAGGCGTGCGTCGCCTCTAAGGTTTCATTTTTATACCCGAACGTCAATCAAGACTTTTGTGCTATCTGCGGCAAGTAGTCTTCCGACAGGGTATAAATTTACACTGGTCTCTTTTGCAATTTTTTGCGCCAATTCGACCGCTTGTGGTTTTACCGCAATTAACAAGCCGCCGGAAGTTTGTGGGTCGCACAAAATTGCTTTCTGTTCGTCACTCATTGGAGAAATTAAATGACCATAACTGTCGAAATTGCGCGTGGTTCCGCCCGGCACGGCTCCTTGAGCAATATACTCTTTGACTCCGTCAAGGGTGGGAATTTGGTGGAAATACACTTCCGCCCGTAAATCGGAGCCTTGGCAGATTTCACTCAAATGTCCGAGTAAACCGAATCCGGTGACATCGGTCATCGCGGTAATTTCATTGACCTTCGCAAATTCGGCACCGACTACATTCATTTGGCACATCAGATCGCGCGCCAGATTTTTATGTTCCGCTTTCAGTTTGCCCTGTTTTTCTGCCGTGGTCAGTACGCCAATGCCTAACGGTTTGGTTAAAAACAGTTCACAGCCAGCCTCTGCAGAGGCATTTTTCTTCACTTGTTCCGTAGAAATAATGCCGGTAACCGCTAAACCGAAAATTGGCTCGGGGGAATCAATAGAATGCCCGCCGGCTAAACTAATTCCTGCTTGTCGGCAAGCAAAACGCCCGCCATCAACGATTTTTTGTGCAACGGATGCAGGGAGTTTGTTAATCGGGAATCCGAGAATTGCAATCGCCATAATCGGCTTACCGCCCATGGCAAAAATATCACTGATTGCGTTAGTTGCGGCAATGCGTCCGAAATCAAACGGATCATCGACGATTGGCATAAAGAAATCGGTGGTACTCACAATGCCGATACCGTTACCGATATCATATACTGCGGCGTCGTCTTTAGTTTCGTTGCCGACTAAAAGATTCGGGTCGATAAATTTTGCCTGTTCCGTATGGAGAATTTGTTCCAATACTTTCGGTGAGATCTTACAGCCGCAGCCTGCGCCGTGACTGTATTGGGTTAAGCGAATCGGTTCGTTTTGCATGGTGTATCCTTCTTATTTAGCCTAAATAAAGAGAGTGTTAAAAGATGCGTAATTCTACTCTTTTTTGCAAAAAATTGACAGTAACTGACCGCTTGTCACATCTGTGGTAAACTGTCGCCATTATTTGGGATAATAGTGAAATAACGATGCCGACAATTAATCAATCCGCCCTTGTGGCATATAGTGCCGAGCAGATGTATCAGCTGGTTAATGACTACGAAAAATATCCGCAGTTTTTGTCCGGTTGTGTAGGCGCCCATACATTAAGTTTGGGCGAAAATGAATTGAACGCCGAATTGGTGATTCAAAAACTAGGGATAAGCCAACGTTTTAGCACCCATAATACGATGATTCCGAACCGTAAAATCAGTATGGCACTGCTGAACGGACCTTTCCGTTATTTGCACGGTGCGTGGTTGTTCGAACCGTTTGACGAACAGAGTTGTAAAATCAGCCTGCAATTAGAATTTGAATTTTCCAGCCCTGTGATTGGTATGGTATTCGGTAAAATTTTTAACGAATTAACGCTGAAAATGGTCAATGCTTTTAAACAAAGAGCGAAAGAGGTGTACGGTGTCTGACGAAAAACAAAAAATCGTGGTGGAAGTGGTTTACGCTTACCCGCAAAAGTATTTTCTCAAAAGAATGGAATTAGATAATCCGCTCACGATTCAAAACGTGATTTTACAATCGGGAGTATTGCAAAAATATACGGAAATCGATTTACGTGAAAATAAAGTCGGTATTTTTAGTCGCCCAGCAAAATTGACGGATTTGGTCGAAAACGGTGATCGTATCGAAATTTACCGCCCGCTGTTAGCCGATCCGAAAGAGATCCGCCGCAAAAGGGCGGAAGAACAGAAAAAATAGGAGATGATCAACGGAGACAAGCGGTCAGTTTCGGTCAAAAATTTGCAAATTTTCACGGCAAAACGACCACTTGTATTGTTATAACCCCGCCTTCAGACTCGCTTCAATAAACTTATCCAAGTCGCCGTCTAACACGGCCTGCGTATTCCGATTTTCCACGCCGGTACGCAAATCTTTAATGCGTGAATCGTCAAGTACATAAGAACGAATTTGGCTGCCCCAACCGATATCGGATTTGCTGTCTTCCATGGCTTGTTTATCGGCATTTTTCTTCATCATTTCCATTTCATACAACTTTGCTTTAAGTTGTTTCATGGCTTGATCTTTATTTTGATGCTGAGAACGACCGTTTTGGCATTGCACCACAATGCCTGACGGTATATGCGTAATTCGCACGGCCGATTCGGTTTTATTAACGTGTTGGCCGCCGGCACCCGATGCGCGATAAACGTCGATTCTCAAATCGGCAGGATTGATTTCGATATCAATATCGTCATCAATTTCCGGATAGACGAATGCTGCGGCAAACGAAGTATGGCGGCGATTGTTCGAATCGAACGGGCTTTTACGTACAAGGCGGTGAATGCCCGTTTCAGTGCGCAGCCAACCGAACGCATATTCGCCGGAAACTCGGATGGTTGCGGATTTTAAACCTGCCACATCGCCGTCGGAAACTTCAACCAATTCGGTTTTAAACCCTTTGCTTTCTGCCCAGCGTAAATACATACGCAGCAGCATTTCCGTCCAGTCTTGCGCTTCGGTGCCGCCCGAACCTGCTTGTAAATCGACGTAACAATCGGCGCTGTCGTGTTCGCCACTGAACATTCTGCGGAATTCCAATTTCGCTAATTTTTCTTCTAATTGATCGGCTTCAGCTTGTGCTTCGTTAAAGGTTTGTTGGTCTTCGGCTTCCACTGCGAGTTCGATTAATCCTTCCACATCTTCAATTCCTTGAACAAGGGCTTTGATTGTATTGACGATGGTTTCCAGTTCAACGCGTTCTTTACCTAACTGCTGCGCTTTTTCGGGTGAGTTCCACACATCAGGTTGTTCTAATTCGGCGTTAACTTCTTCCAAACGTTCGACTTTCGCATCAAAGTCAAAGATACCCCCTAAGGGTATCGGTACGTTCGGCTAAATCGGCTAATTGGGTTTTGATCGGGTTCAGTTCAAACATATTGTTATCCTCATATTTTAAAAACGCGCAATTATAGCAGAACCGATTACAAGCGGTCTGTTTTCGATGATTTTTTGCAAAAAAACTTTGCCGCAGAATTTATCGGATAGGGTTATAATGATTAACCGACAGAAGAGGAACTGAAATGACCACATTACCGAAAATCGTGATCCTAACGGGAGCAGGAATTTCTGCCGAATCAGGGATTCAAACCTTCCGTGCCAGCGACGGTTTATGGGAAAATCATCGTATTGACGATGTCGCAACGCCCGAAGGATTTTCCCGCAATCCGGAATTGGTTCAACGTTTTTACAATGAACGTCGCCGTAAATTATTTTCTCCGGATATTCAACCGAATGCCGCTCATCTTGCATTGGCTGAATTGGAAGAAAAAATCGGCGAAAATTTATTAATCGTGACTCAAAATGTGGATAACTTACACGAACGTGCCGGCAGTCGTAATCTTATCCATATGCACGGCGAACTGTTAAAGGTTCGTTGTAGTTGGTCGGGTAAAATTTATGATTGGGAACAGGATGTGAATGAAACGGATCGTTGCGATTGCTGCCAACCACCGCGTCGACTTCGTCCGCATATCGTGTGGTTCGGTGAAATGCCGTTTGAAATGGAGCGCATCTATCAAGCGCTTGCCGAATGTGATTATTTTATCGCCATAGGAACATCCGGTAATGTGTATCCTGCCGCAGGCTTTGTGCAAGAGGCAAATCGGGCAGGAGCAGTTACGATCGAGTTAAATTTAGCGCCGAGTTTGGTTAAAAATGCATTTCAACAAACGCAATACGGAAAAGCGAGTGAACTTGTACCGGCATTTATCGCAAGATTTTTAAATTCGGATCACGATTAAAAACGCAAAGCCGACCGAAACTCGGCTTTTGTTATAAACAACAAGCGGTACGTTTTGGCAAAAATTTTGCAAAAACGCACCGCTTGTCTATTAATGGTATGGGTTACTGTTTTTTCGCCCAGTTTAAGAAACGTTTTTGGGTTTCTTTATCCGCTTGTTGGAACCAGTATTGTAATTGTTGCTCTGCGATGTTTTCACCTTGAACCATGACTTTACCTTTTGCCGCTTTACCGGTGCTGGCTCCCATTACTGCCGTCATTGGCGTAACCGCCAAGCTTTTCACTACGGCAGGACCGTTACCGGCGTTGTAGGTTGCAAGGTTTTCAAGGATATTTGCGTTCGGCATAAAACCTTCGCCTTTCAAGTAATCTTGTTGGTATTGCAATGCTTTGCCTGATGTAGTTTTCACTTCGAATGTCGGTGATTTTCTAAATTTATCCACTTCGGCTTCGTTACGTAAGTTAGGCGCAAGAATTTGGATATCTTCGGCGCTGCCGCTAAAGCTCAATACAATCGGGTCTGACTCGTAGAATGTGTCGTCGGAGCCTGAACGGTAAATACTGGAAACTTCTAACACCACTTGATGTTGGTTGCTGTCGTTTACTTGTAGTGCAGTGTTTTTCTTCACTTTCTGACCGTCAAACGCAAGAAATGTTACATTTGAAGAGCCGGTAATGGAGCCGGCAAGCGTCGTTGTGCTTGCGACTAATGCCGCTACAGCAAATGCAATTTGACCTAATTTCATAAAATGAACTCCTTTAATTGGATAAATGTATAGGGAACAAATGTGGCATATCCTATGCTAAATTTGTGTAAATAGAAAGCACAGAATATGCCTTAATGTCGATTTTTTATCTAAATTGTGATAATTTTCGCCTGTTTTATTTGTTAATGAGTAAATTCAATGAGTGATGACCAATTTAGCGTAAGTGCGCAAGATAAAAAGTCTTTTTTAAAATCCTTATTCGGCGGATTATTTCAACAAGAGCCGAAAAATCGTGAAGATTTAGTGGAAGTAATACGTGATTCTGCAGAAAACGAATTAATTGATAGCGACACCAAAGAGATGATCGAAGGGGTGATGGAAATCTCGGAACTGCGTGTGCGCGATATTATGATTCCTCGTCCGCAAATTGTATTTATTGATGCAGACCAACCGTTAGACGCTTGTGTGGATATTATTATTGAATCCGCACATTCGCGTTTCCCAGTTATTCGTGACGGTAAAGATACGATAGAAGGTATCTTACTCGCTAAAGATTTGCTGAAATATTTACGTTCTGACTCCGAACCTTTTGAAATGGCGGAAATTCTGCGTCCGGCGGTGATTGTGCCGGAGAGCAAGCGGGTTGACCGAATGTTAAAAGAATTCCGTTCGGAACGATTCCACATGGCGATTGTGGTGGACGAATTCGGCGCGGTTTCAGGGTTGGTCACCATTGAAGATATTTTGGAGCAGATTGTCGGCGATATTGAAGATGAATTTGATGAAGAAGAAGTCGAACCGATTCGTCAGCTTTCCCAGCATAGTTATGCGGTACTTGCGTTAACCGATATTGAACGGTTTAACCAGCAGTTTGCGAGCGGTTTTGATGATGAAGAAGTGGATACTGTCGGCGGATTAGTGATGCAGGCATTCGGACATCTACCAAAACGAGGGGAGGAAATTAACTTACAGGGCATCACTTTTAAAGTGACTTCCGCAGACAGTCGTCGCTTAATTCAATTGCGCGTGACGGTTTCCGATGAACAGCTTGAATTAATGGAACAACAAAAAGAGAAGTCTGGCGAATAATGAAAATAGCAAAAAATCCTTCTTTTCTGACCGCTTGTGTCGCATTGGTTTCAGGGGGAATAGGCGTGTTAGCTTATTCCCCGTTTGACTATTGGTTGGTGGCTTTTGTTTCTGCTGCAGGGTTAATTTGGCTTGCCACACTGGATCATAAAAAAGCGGCATTATGGGCAACATTGCTTTGGGCAGTGAGTTATTTTGCCATCGGTGTAAACTGGGTGCAAATCAGCATGATCCAATTCGGTGGTGTTCCTGAAATAGTCAGCTATCTTGCAGTACTGCTCTTAGCACTTTATTTGGCATTATATCCGCTACTTTTTGCTTATACGGCACAATGTTTTCAACTGAAAAATCCGTGGGTATTGGCGAGTATTTTTACCTTTACCGAATATTTGCGTGAAGTCGTGTTTACCGGTTTCCCTTGGCTACAATTTGGCTATAGCCAAATTGATAGTCCGTTTTACGGAATCGCCCCGATTTTGGGCGTAGAAGGCGTTACTTTCTTTGTCATGGTAATAAGCGGCTATGTCGTACAACTATGTCGTCAATTTGCAAAAAAATTGCTAAAACAGACCGCTTGTATCGTGCAACTGATTGTAGTACTGGCTATGGCATTCGGTGCGCAGTTTATTCGTTTTGTTGAAACGGATACCGAGAAAGCGGCAATTAATATCAGCCTGGTTCAAGGTAATATCGAGCAGCGGATGAAATGGGATCCGGCATATTTCCGTAATACTATCACGACTTACGAACAATTAATTGCTCCGTTATTGGGGAAAAGTGATGTAATTATTTTGCCGGAATCGGCGATTCCGGCGTGGGAAAATGAAATTGAACCGTTGCTACAACAGTGGCAAATTACGGGGCAGAAAATGGGAAGTGAGATTATTATCGGAACCTTATATCAACGCGGACAAGAATTGTTTAATAGTGCGGTGGTGTTGGGGAGTGCATCTTTCCCTTATTCACTGCATCAATCTCCGCGTTTTAACAAATATCATTTAGTTCCTTTCGGGGAATATGTTCCTTTTGGTAATTTGTTGGATTGGATGCGCGAAATGTTTATATTACCAATTAATCTTTCTAAAGGGGATTATATTCAAGCACCTTTAGTGGCAGGTCAGCGTCGGTTTAATATGGCGATCTGTTATGAAATTATTTTTGGTGATCAGGTTCAGCAAAATCAAAAAGCTTATCAAGCAGACTATCTGTTAACGATTTCAAACGATGCATGGTTCGGTGCGAGTATTGGTCCATGGCAACATCTCCAAATGGCGAGAATGCGAGCGTTAGAATTAGGTAAACCGTTAATTAGAGCCACCAATACCGGTGTGACGGCATTTGTTGATGCTTTCGGCCAAGTGATTTTACAGGCTCCGCAATTTGAAGCGACAAGTTTGACCTACACTTTACAAAGTACAAAAGGAAATACGTTATTCGGGGAATTCGGTCGTTGGTTAAGTTACGGAATGTG
Source organism: Glaesserella sp. (assembly GCF_041814905.1). Taxonomy (NCBI): domain Bacteria; kingdom Pseudomonadati; phylum Pseudomonadota; class Gammaproteobacteria; order Pasteurellales; family Pasteurellaceae; genus Glaesserella; species Glaesserella sp. The sequence goes on from NZ_JBGXYA010000017.1 coordinate 37,716, forward strand.
CTGGATAATTTTATTATTATCAGGGGGAATTTACTTATTTCGTCGATAAGTAAATTGTTTGATGAATTTTTATTCAATTAAATCGTTCAAATGAACTTTTCGATTAACAAACACACTAATCGGTGTGCAAGAGAGAAAAATAAAATAAGCGTAGAACTTAGGAGACGCAACTAGATGAGTGAGCAGATAACCGATCAGGAATTGGTTGAGCGTGCACAAAATGGTGATAAAAAAGCGTTTAATTTACTCGTCGTGCGTTATCAAAACAGAGTCGCAGGGTTGCTGACGCGTTATGTGGCACGTGATGATATTCCGGACATTGTGCAAGAATCTTTTATTAAGGCTTACCGTTCGTTAGAGTCTTTCCGAGGCGAAAGTGCCTTTTATACATGGCTTTACCGAATTGCAGTGAATACTGCAAAAAACCATTTAACCGCTTTAGGTAGAAGACCGCCCAAAGAAGACATTTTGGCAGAAGATGCCGAAAGTTATGATAGTGGCGTGCAATTACGTGAAGCCGATACACCAGAAAATCTGGTGTTATCAGACGAACTGAAACGTGTGGTATTCGATACAATCGAAAGCTTACCCGAAGAACTTAGGACCGCAATTACTTTGCGTGAGTTGGAAGGATTGAGTTACGAGGAAATCGCAGAAGCAATGCAATGCCCGGTCGGGACGGTTCGTTCACGAATTTTTAGAGCCAGAGAAGCGATTGACGCTAAAGTTAATCCTTTAATGCAACAGATTTAAACCCTTGGAGTCATTATGCAACAAAAAGAAACACTATCCGCCTATATGGATGGACATGAAGTGGATGGTAAATTTATCAACACTTTGTGTAATAGTGATGAGCTAAAACAAAAGTGGGCAAATTACCATGTAATCCGTAGTGTGATGCGTGGTGAAGAGCTCCTTTTGGGAAGTGATTTCTCAGCGAAAATGGAAGCGCTAATTGAACAGGAAAACATTGAAAAAACAGTTCAAACTGAGAAACCGCGTGGCTTATTGCTTAAACTTAAACGTTGGGGAACTCCGCTTTTACAAGGCGGAATTGCGGCATCAGTCTGTTTAATCGCGGTGTTAAGTGTTAACACCATAAATAGTAGTGATGAAGTTGCTCAACAAACCGAACAACCGGCATTACAAACACTGCCGTTTACTAATGCGGTTCAGCCTGTAAGTTATAATGCGCCGACGAAAGATCAACCGACAGCGGAGCAATTAGAGTATCAGCAACGTCGCATTAATGCATTATTACAAAATCACGAATTACAGCGTCGCACAAATATTGGTGCAGTCGGTTTAGATGAGACTGAAAAAGCGCAATCCCAAACATCCGGAACACAAGAAACGGTAACGCCGGAGCTGCCAGCGCAGAAATAATGAGATATACTATACATATCCCCACTTAGGTGGGGATTTTTGTATTTGTAGGAGTTAGATTATGATTAAAAGAACAATATTTACGGCAGTATTGGCGTTATTTACCTCTTATTCGGCAGTGGCGACCGCCAATGATAATTATGTTGTAAAAAATGTGCCAGCTTATCGAATTTCCGATACGGATGTAAAAATTTTGATTCGCCAGATGAATAATATCGAACAGTGTATTTACCCCGAATTAGGTAAAGAAGGTTATGAGAAGATTTATGAAAACTGGAAACTGGAAGATACTTTTGCCATGCGCTTTTATCAGGACAAAATTTTGGAGAGTTTAATCGGTCCGGAAAACTTTGCAATATGGATGCAAGATAAAGCCTCTCAAGATTTCTTTTTCAATAAAGTTAACCAATTTAATCATCAAGTGGCAAATGTTGATCCAGAGCGTTGTGAAGAATTTAAACTTGAATATCAACAACGTCTAGAGCAGGCGAGAGAGCTTATTAGTCAATATCCGAATAAATAATGGCGTTAATTAAAACAGGTTGTTTATGTAATAAAAAAGTCCGGTTTAATGCCGGACTTTTGTTTATAAGAATATAGACGCTATTCTTGAGAATCTGCCGTCTCAGCGTCTTCATCATCTTCGATTTCACAAATACGCTCAAGGCTGACCACATGTTCATCTTCCGCAGTACGGATAAGACGTACGCCTTGGGTGTTGCGTCCGATAATGCTGACTTCGTTCACTCGAGTACGAACAAGGGTTCCTGCATCGGTAATCATCATAATCTGGTCGGTTTCTTCTACTTGTACCGCCGCAACAACTTTTCCGTTACGTTCGTTTACTTTGATAGAAACAACCCCTTTAGTTGCACGGGATTTCACCGGATATTCGTTCAATGCTGTACGCTTACCGTAACCGTTTTGAGTTACGGTTAAAATTTCACCTTCAGTGTGAGGAATGACTAATGATACCACTTTATCGGCACTGAGATTAACTCCTGTAGTTTCATCTTCTTCATTTTCCATTAGCTCGATTTCGACTTCTTCGGCATCATCAGCCGAAATTTCGCTGGTTGCTAATCGAATTCCTCGAACCCCTGTTGCCACACGCCCCATACCTCGTACGGCTTTTTCTGCAAAACGCACCACACGACCTTGTGCCGAGAACAACATAATTTCACTATCGCCATTGGTAATATCAACACCAATAAGTTCATCGCCTTCGCGAAGTTTTAACGCAATCAGACCGCTTGATCTCACATTGCTGAATGCGTCTAACGACACTTTTTTCACTGTGCCGCTGGCAGTTGCCATAAAGATAAATTTATCGGCACTGAACTCGCCGTTTGGCACAGGTAGAATTGCAGTAATACGTTCATTTTCTTCTTTAACTAACGGTAAAATGTTTACAATCGGTGTACCGCGTGCGCCACGGCTTGCTTGTGGTAATTGATACACTTTTAGTTGATATAGGCGACCACGGCTTGAGAAGCAGAGAATCGTATCGTGGGTATTTGCTACTAACAATTTCTCGATAAAGTCATCTTCTTTCATCTTCGTTGCGGATTTCCCTTTACCGCCACGACGTTGTGCTTCGTAGTCGGAAAGCGGTTGATATTTCACATAACCTGCGTGAGAAAGCGTTACAACCACATCTTCTTGTGCAATTAAATCTTCTAAATTGATATCTGCAGAGCTTGCAGTAATTTCGGTACGGCGTTGATCGCCAAATTCCGCTTTGACTTTCTCAAGCTCTTCACGAATGACTTCCATTAAACGTTCTGCACTGTTTAAGATATGGAGTAATTCACCGATAACCACGAGAATTTCTTTGTACTCATCCACGATTTTCTCGTGTTCTAAACCAGTTAAACGGTGTAAACGGAGTTCTAGAATCGCACGAGCCTGTGCATCGGATAAATAATATTCGCCATTACGCACACCACAGTTTTCAGGTAAATCATCCGGGCGAGAGGCATCGACACCGGCGGCTTCCAGCATTGGAGCCACGTTACCTAAATCCCAAGCGCGCGCCAATAAGCCTTCTCGTGCTTCTTCTGCAGTTTTAGATGCGCGGATCAATTCGATAACCGGGTCGATATTCGCTAATGCAATCGCCAAACCTTCCAAAATATGGGCACGTTCACGGGCTTTGCGTAATTCAAAAATAGTACGACGAGTAACCACTTCGCGACGATGTAAAACGAAGGCTTCAATAATTTGTTTGAGGTTTAATACTTTGGGTTGGCCATGGTCAAGTGCCACCATATTAATACCGAAAGTCACCTGCATTTGAGTTAAAGCGTAAAGCGTGTTTAGCACGATTTCACCAACGGCGTCACGTTTAATTTCAATCACAATACGTAAACCGTCCTTATCGGATTCATCACGCAATTCACTGATGCCTTCAATTTTTTTCTCTTTGACCAATTCAGCGATTTTTTCGATTAAACGGGCTTTATTTACCTGATAAGGAATTTCTGTCACGATAATTTGTTCGCGCCCTTTTGCCGTAGTTTCCACACTGGCTTTTGCCCGTACATACACTTTACCGCGTCCGGTGCGATAAGCGTCCTCAATCCCTTTACGCCCATTGATAATCGCTGCCGTCGGAAAATCAGGACCCGGAATATACTGCATTAATTCTTCGATAGTGATTTGATCATTTTCGATATAAGCAAGGCAACCGTCTAATACTTCATTTAAGTTATGCGGAGGAATATTCGTTGCCATACCAACGGCAATGCCAGATGAACCGTTAACCAATAATGCCGGAATTTTAGTCGGTAATACATCGGGGATCATCTCTTTACCGTCATAGTTCGGAGAGAAATCTACGGTTTCTTTATCTAAATCCGTCAGTAATTCTTGGGTAATTTTCTGCATACGGACTTCGGTATAACGCATTGCCGCCGCCGCATCGCCATCAATCGAACCGAAATTACCTTGCCCGTCTACCAACATATAGCGCAATGAAAACGGCTGCGCCATACGAACAATGGTGTCGTATACGGCAGAATCACCGTGCGGGTGATATTTTCCGATGACATCTCCCACAACGCGCGCAGATTTTACATGCGGTTTGTTATAGGTGTTGTTGTTTTGATCCATTGAGAAAAGTACACGACGATGAACCGGTTTTAAACCGTCGCGCACATCGGGCAACGCACGTCCGACAATAACGGACATTGCATAGTCAAGGTATGATGTTTTCAGCTCTTCTTCGATACTGATGGGGGTAATATCTTTGGCTAATTCGCTCATTGAAATTTCCTAATCACGTGATAAAAATGCCCTAAGTAAAGGGGCGAAAATTGAGCGGGATTATAGCATAGAATGGCTGGAAATGGGCGGAAAGTTTGGCTTTTTATCGTTGGATGTGGAAATACAAGCGGTTGGTTTTACGCTAAAATTTGCAAATTTTCGGTTAAAACTCACCGCTTGTAATGAAATCGTTATGAATAAAAAACCTAAAAGAATGTAACCATTCTTTTAGGTTCTTATGGAGATAATTCACTGATTTGGTGCCTAAGGTCGGACTCGAACCGACACACCCGAAGGCGGCGGATTTTGAATCCGCTGCGTCTACCAATTCCGCCACTCAGGCAAATCAGTGGGAGCGATTATAGAAATCTTCTTTTTTTTATGCAAGCGGAATTATGATGAAATTAATCGTTTGTCTTTATTTTCAGCATTATGCGCTGTAAATGCCGATAACAATCGCAATAAAAAATCCCATTCCGACATAATGGTTATTTAAAAATGCTTTAAAACACGCTTCACGTTCGCGCTGCTTGGTTAAATAACATTGATAAATAAACAGCGTAGACGTCACGGCAAGAGCAATAAAATAGGCAATCGAAAACCCGTTGAGTTTGCCGTAAGCCGTTAACAATAACAAAGTAATAAATTGAAGCAGTGCAATAATTTTGTTGTCGTATTGCGCAAATAAAATTGCAGTCGATTTTACCCCGATACGCAGATCATCATCACGATCGACCATCGCATACTGTGTGTCGTAGGCGACTGTCCATGTTAAATTCGCAAAGAAAAGCAGCCAACATGCCAACGGAAGAGACTCACTGACTGCACCGAATGCCATTGGAATTGACCAACCGAACGCCATTCCTAATACAAGTTGCGGTAAATGGGTATAGCGTTTCATAAAAGGATAGACAATGGCCAATCCGGCGGCAATCACGGACAACCAAATTGTATATAAATTAAGCTGAAGTACTAATAAAAATGCGATGATAAGCAACGAAATAAACAGCACTTTTGCTTCCGCTTCGGTTGCTCTGCCGGTGGCAAGAGGACGTTGTACCGTACGTTTTACCTTGCCGTCAATATGGCGATCGGCATAATCATTAATCACACAGCCTGCAGCACGCATGACAATAACGCCCAAAACAAAAATCATCAACGATGAAAACGGCGGAACCCCTTTGGAGGCAGTAAATAACGCCCAAAGAGTCGGCCATAATAATAAAAACGTACCGATTGGCTTATCCAGCCGCATTAACTGGATGTAAGCCAACCATTTATCACGGGTAAAATGTTGGACTAAGGACATAAATTATTCGTTACAGAAATAAACGGCGACGTTTGAAAGACTTAAATGTTGTTGCAATTCTAACGGTAATTCACTGTCTGTAAACAGGTAATCGACCTCTTTAATGTCACCTAAACGGGCAATCGCTTTACGGGTAAATTTGGAGTGATCCGCAACTAAAACAACCTTACGTGAACTTTGCATTAATGCACGTTTAACCTGAATTTCGTGATAGTCGTAATCCAACATTGAACCGTCACGATCGATTGCGCTAATGCCTAAAATACCGAAATCCAATCGGAATTGTTGAATAAAATTCACCGTGGCTTCACCGATAATTCCCCCGTCCGCACGTAAATCACCGCCGGCAAGGGTGATTTTGAAATCATCCTTTTGCATTAAAATATAGGCGGCATTGATGTTATTTGTCACGATGCTCAAATTTTTGTGTGTTAGCAGAGCCTGAGCCACGGCTTCGGAAGTGGTGCCAATATCCAAAAATAGCGATGAACCGTCCGGCACCAATTTGGCGACTTGTTGGGCAATGCTGTTTTTTTCCTTCGAGAAAAATTGTTTACGCTCCGTGTAATCACTGTTTTCCGTTGTCGATGGTGAACCTGCGCCGCCGTGATGACGGCGAATCAAATTGTTTTCCGCCAATTCATTGAGATCACGACGAATAGTTTGCGAACTTACCCCCAATTGTGTCACAAGTTCCTCGGTACTGATGTAGCCAAGTTGGTTAACTAACTCAATAATTTTGTTGTGTCGAATGGATTGTTTCATTTTTATTTTCCCATCGTTTTGCAAACTACCACGCGAAACAGACCGCTTGCAAGCGGTCTGTTTCGGCTACTTTTTTACAATTTTTCTACTAACTCCACCGCATAGCCGATATAGCTTGCCGGTGTCATCTGTTTTAAGCGATCTTTTTCTGCTTGCGGTAACGTTAAACCGTCGATAAAGTGGCGCATAGCCTCACCGTCAACCCGCTTACCTCGAGTCAGTTCTTTTAACTTTTCATATGGTTTTTCAATGCCGTAGCGACGCATGACGGTTTGAATCGGCTCTGCTAACACTTCCCAATTTTGGTCTAACTCTTCGGCTAGGTGCTGCTCGTTTACTTCTAATTTGCTGATTCCTTTTAAGGTTGCCGCATAAGCGATTAATGCGTAGCCTAAGCCGACACCTAAGTTACGTAGAACAGTAGAATCCGTTAAATCACGTTGCCAACGGGAAATCGGTAATTTTTGACCTAAATGGGTCATTACTGCATTGGCTAAACCTAAGTTGCCTTCAGAATTTTCAAAGTCAATCGGATTCACTTTGTGCGGCATGGTCGATGAGCCGATTTCACCCGCAACAGTGCGTTGTTTAAAGTGATTTAAAGCAATATATCCCCACATATCGCGGTCGAAGTCGATCACGATAGTATTAAAGCGTGCGACACAATCAAAAAACTCGGCGATATAGTCATGCGGTTCAATTTGCGTGGTGTACGGATTCCACGTCACACCTAAAGATTGTTCGATAAATTCTTGACTGAACTGATGCCAATCAATTTCAGGATACGCCGCTAAATGTGCATTATAATTGCCTACCGCACCGTTGATTTTGGCTAAAATCGCTATATTTTCAAGTTGTTTATATTGGCGCTTTAACCGATAGGCGACGTTTGCCATTTCTTTACCAATAGTCGTCGGGCTGGCCGGCTGACCGTGCGTACGGGAAAGTAGCGGAATTTTTTTGTAACGGTCGGCAAGTTCAGCGATGGTATCAATGACTTTTTTCCATTCGGGAAGTAACACTTCTTCACGTGCTGTTTTTAACATTAAAGCGTGCGACGTGTTGTTGATATCTTCCGAAGTGCAGGCAAAGTGGATAAATTCGCTGATTTTTGCAAGTTCCGGCAAAGCTTCGCTTTTCTCTTTTAAGAAATATTCGACTGCTTTTACGTCATGGTTGGTGGTTCGCTCAATGGTTTTGATTCGTTCCGCATCGGCTAGCGAAAAATTGGTCACAATTTGGTTTAAGTAATCGTTTGCTTCTTTTGATAAGGCTGAAACTTCACTGATTTGTGGGTGAGAAGCCAATTTTTGTAACCAGCGTACTTCTACGGTCACGCGGAATTTCAGTAAACCGAACTCACTGAAAATCGGACGAAGTGTCGCAGCTTTATCTTGGTAGCGGCCATCAATAGGGGACAATGCAGTTAACGCATTCAGTTGCATAAATTTGTTCTCCGGTTATAGATTATAAAGAGGAATATAAAGATTGTACGGTGCTTAGAATTTTTCTGCGTGAGAACAGAAATTGCCAGCGGCTGCCTCCGACCTGTTGCCATAAAATGCCTGCGCGGATTCCGGCGAGCAAGGTGGCGCGTACGCGGTGTTGAATATCCGGGCGGGCAAGATAATCGTGTACGCCTAACACTTGGATTTTGGCACCAAGCGGGCTGATGACGTCGCTATACACACTTGCCATATTGGCGATCATTTGCTCATGCAAAATATCGCTGTCATAAAGAGACAGTTGGCGATTTAATTGTTGTAATCGTTGTGCTAATACGGTTTTAGCTTGCGGATTTTTATCCAACTTTTGGCTAAGAGCAAGAATGGCAATCCAATAACGTCCTATTTCGGTATCCAATTTTCCTTGTCTACCGCCAAATTGGGCTAATGCTGTTTCCAGCCCGAATTTAAGGTGTTCTAACTGACCGTCGAACACGGCGAGTGTCGAATCCGGTTGCGTGATTAACAAGCTTTCTAGGGAATATTTGAATATATTTCGATCCGCCGTGCCTTTGTGCGCGAATTGCTGAACCAGCGCGGCACTTTGACATACGCCCGCCAAAGCGATGGAGATTTCTTGATAATTTGCCATTTTTCAATGCATCGATTTGTAAAATTAGGCGGAAAATATAGCACAAAACAGTGAAGAAATGTAGATGACTTTAGCAATGTAAGTTCGATGGAAAGGTATACAACGTCTTTGGCTACGTTCTCATTTACCTGTTGAAGACGATAGTGTCTCCGCATATATGTTGAAAGACGAAAAACGGTGGCAACTTTTTTCAGTTTACAAGCGGTCGGAAACCGCACTATTTTTGCAAATTATTCGTTATTTTCGACCGCTTGTTTTGACTGACAGATAGTGTGTTCTTCAAAATAGGGATAAACGCCTTAATCCGAATGCGATTTGGTAAGTCTGCCCAAAATATCCGTATGATTTTTCAGCGGTAAAATTTCCTCTTATCAATTTATCTATTTTTCTCTTGTATTTCCCGAATCAACCCCCATAATTGAAAGTATTGAATTGAGGAGAGCAGAAAGATGGCAAGAAAAAAGAAACCAATCGAATTACCACTATTACCGCTACGTGACGTAGTGGTGTTTCCATTTATGGTAATGCCGTTGTTTGTAGGGCGGGATAAGTCTATCCAAGCGTTACGTGCGGCGATGGAAACCAATAAGCAACTGTTTTTAGTGACACAAAAAGATCCGAATAAAGAAGATCCGACAGCGGACGATATTTATGATGTCGGGGTAATGGCAAATATCATTCAAATGCTGAATTTGCCTGACGGCACGGTGAAAGTGTTGGTGGAAGGGCAAGTGCGCGCCAAAATCGACCATATTCATGATGATAAAAATGGCTTCTGGGTAGGTGTTTCACCGCTGGTTTCAGATTATCAGGACGATAATGAAGAGTTAAAAGCAATCGCCAAAACCGCATTAAATGAATTTGAAAATTATGTGAAAAGCAATAAAAAAGTGCCTGCGGAAATTGTGCCTAAACTGCATAAAATCACTTTTGAGGATCGCCTTGTCGATACGATGGCGGCAAATCTCGTTGCGCCGGTAAAACAGAAACAAGCTCTGCTAGAAGAAGCAAATCTGATTGCGCGTTTTGAAGCGCTGTTGGTTGCGATGGCAACGGAAATGGATACGATGGAAACCGAAAGCCGTATTCGTAACCGCGTGAAACAACAAATGGAGAAAAATCAGCGCGATTATTACTTAAACGAACAGATCAAAGCGATTCAAAAAGAATTAGGCAATGGCGAAGAGCATGAACAGACAGAGTTGGATAAACTTAAAATCAAGATTGACGAAGCTAAACTTCCGACTGAAGTCAAAGATAAAATAGATAATGAGTTCAACAAACTCAAAGCTATGCCTCAAAGTTCTGCCGAAGCGACGGTGGTTCGCGGTTATATCGATTGGATTTTACAGATGCCGTGGAACAAGCGGTCAGTTGTGAAGAAAAATTTACAAAAAGCGCAAGAAGTGTTGGATAAAGATCACTACGGTTTAGAACGAGTAAAAGAGCGTATTTTGGAATATCTTGCGGTACAAAGCCGTTTGAACAAAATTAAAGGTCCGATTCTCTGTTTAGTCGGACCTCCGGGAGTCGGGAAAACGTCGTTGGGTCAATCGATTGCTAATGCAACCGGACGCAAATATGTACGTATGGCATTGGGAGGCGTGCGTGATGAGGCGGAAATTCGCGGTCACCGTCGTACTTATATCGGTTCCATGCCGGGGCAGTTAATGCAGAAAATGGCGAAAGTCGGCGTACGTAACCCGTTATTTTTGCTCGATGAAATCGACAAAATGGCACAGGATATGCGCGGCGATCCGGCTTCCGCATTATTGGAAGTATTGGACCCTGAACAGAACAAAGCCTTTAACGATCACTATTTAGAAGTGGATTATGACCTTTCCGATGTGATGTTTGTGGCAACCTCTAACTCGATGCATATTCCGCCGGCGTTGTTAGACCGTATGGAAGTGATTCGTCTTTCAGGTTATACCGAAGATGAAAAAATGCACATTGCGAAAGAGCATTTGATTGCAAAACAAAAAGAGAATAACGGTATTAAAGAGAACGAACTGACTATTGAAGACAGTGCGGTTCTCGGCATTATCCGTTATTACACCCGTGAAGCCGGTGTGCGTAATTTAGAACGTGAAATCGCAAAAATCTGCCGTAAAGCGGTAAAAGCATTAGTATTGGATAAGACGTTGAAATCAATTTCCGTTTCCGATAAGAATCTGAAAGAGTATTTGGGCGTACAGCGTTTTGATTATGGCAAAATGGACAACCAAAACCGTATCGGTGAAGTGACTGGTTTGGCGTGGACGGAAGTCGGTGGTGATTTATTGACCATTGAAACTGCATCTGTTGTCGGTAAAGGTAAATTCTCTTACACCGGTTCTTTAGGTGATGTGATGAAAGAATCTATCCAAGCAGCAATGATGGTGATGCGCGCGAGAGCCGAAAAATTGGGCATCGCGATGGATTTCCACGAAAAACGGGATATCCACGTTCACGTACCGGAAGGTGCAACACCGAAAGACGGTCCGAGTGCGGGTATTGCGATGTGTACGGCGTTGGTTTCCAGTTTAACCGGTAACCCTGTTCGAGCCGATGTAGCGATGACCGGTGAAATTACACTTCGCGGTAAAGTGTTACCGATCGGTGGTTTAAAAGAAAAATTGTTAGCCGCACACCGTGGTGGTATTAAAACCGTGATTATTCCGAAAGAAAATGAAAAAGATCTAGAGGAAATCCCGGATAATGCAAAACAAGCGTTAGAGATTCATGCGGTAGAAACTATCGATGAAGTACTGGCAATTGCATTGCAAAATCCGCCCGAAGGTGTTGAGGTAATACCGCAATCGACAAAGCCGATTAAGGTGAAAAAAACCAAAACGGTTCCTGCAATTCAGTAGTCATAACCAAAATGAAACAGCACGCCGAAAAGCGTGCTGTTTTTTTTATGTAGTAGGTTTTGGCGGATACCATAAAAAACGCCCACTAAGTTGTGTGCGTTTTTTTATTTTCTTAGCGTAAAAATGCCGGAATTTTACTTTCGTACTCTGCAATTTTGTCTTCGTATTGTAGAGTTAAACCGATATTATCCAAGCCGTTTAACAGGCAGTGACGGCGGAATTCGTCCAACTCGAAGCGATAGATTTTTTCACCGACCGTTACGGTCATTGCTTCTAAATCAATATGAATCGGTTTGCCTTCATTTGCCCACACCCATTGGAAAATTTCTTCCACTTCCTCTTCGCTCAGACGAATCGGCAACATATGGTTGTTTAAGCTGTTGTTGTAAAAAATATCGGCGAAACTCGGGGCGATCATGGCTTTAAACCCATAATCTGCTAATGCCCATGGCGCATGCTCACGGGAAGAACCACAACCTAAATTTTTACGCGCCAACAGAATGGTTGCGCCTTGATATTGAGGATAATTCAACACAAATTCAGGGTTGGGCTGCGTTCCTTCAACATCCAAATAACGCCATTCGTGAAATAAATGCTTGCCGAAACCGACACGGGTAATCGCTTGGAGAAATTGCTTCGGAATAATTGCATCGGTATCGACATTTGCCGCATCAAGCGGAACGACTAAACCGGAGAGTTGTTTAAAACCTGCCATGATGAGCTCCTTAATTTAATTCTACGTGGCGAATATCAACAAATTTGCCGAACACGGCTGCAGCGGCAGCCATTGCCGGGCTGACCAAATGGGTACGCCCGTTACGCCCTTGGCGACCTTCAAAATTACGGTTGCTGGTTGACGCACAACGTTCCCATTCCCCCAAACGGTCATCATTCATGCCCAAGCACATAGAGCATCCCGGGTTACGCCATTCAGCCCCTGCTTCAATAAAGATTTTATCCAAGCCTTCTTTTTCCGCTTGTTCTTTAACCAAACCGGAACCCGGTACGACAAGGATACGTTTTACGTTGTCGGCTTTTTTGCGCCCTTTCATCACGGCGGCGGCGGCGCGTAAATCTTCAATACGGGAATTGGTACAAGAGCCGATGAAGACCTGATCGACAGGGACGTTTTTGAAATCCGTGTTTGGTGTTAAACCGATATATGCCAGTGCTTTTTCGGCGGAAGCGCGTTGCACCGGATCCGCCATATCGGCAGGATTCGGAATAACTTGATCGATGCCAATCACCTGTCCCGGATTCGTTCCCCAAGTCACTTGCGGTGAAATGTCTTTCGCTTCTAAGGTGACAACCGTATCAAATTCGGCATCTTCATCGCTTTTTAAGGTTTTCCAATATGCAACGGCATCATCCCAATCCTTTCCTTTCGGCGCATGAGGACGATCTTTTAAATAGGCAAAGGTCGTTTCATCCGGAGCGATTAAACCGGCTTTCGCCCCCAATTCGATAGCCATGTTACACACGGTCATGCGGCCTTCCATCGATAAATCACGAATGGCTTCGCCGCAGAACTCTACGACGTGTCCGGTACCGCCCGCCATGGTGGTTTTACCAATAATGGCAAGCACGATATCTTTTGCGGTAATACCCGGCGCGACTTTACCACGGACTTCGATTTTCATATTTTTCGCCCGAGCCTGTTTTAAGGTTTGGGTCGCAAGGACGTGTTCCACTTCGGAGGTGCCGATACCGAACGCCAATGCACCAAACGCCCCGTGCGTTGCAGTGTGCGAGTCGCCGCAAACAATTGTCATGCCTGGCAAAGTGAGTCCCTGTTCCGGTCCCATCACATGCACGATGCCTTGTTCTTTGGTATTCATGTCAAATAAGGAAATACCGGTGGATTGACAGTTTTTTTCCAGTTCCAATACTTGGATTTTGGCTTGACCTTCCAGTTTACTGACATCACGTACTTGAGTGGAAATGCTGTGATCCATTGTGCCGAATGTTTTTTCAACTTGACGGACTTGGCGATTGGCGACACGCAATCCATCAAAAGCTTGAGGACTGGTCACTTCATGAATCAGGTGGCGGTTAATATAAAGAATCGGGGTTTCGCCGGCTTCTTCATGCACCACATGGGCATCAAATAATTTTTCGTATAGGGTTTTTTTCATAACTGTGTTCCAACTCTAAAATAAACTAACAAGCGGTCGGATTTACAAGAAATTTTGCAAATTTTTCAGTAAAAGCAACCGCTTGCATAAGTGGTAAGGAATATAACCGCTATTAAAATGAAAGTAAAACGCTATTTTTGCTTAAAATAGTGGCTTTTATGCTGCGAAATAAGCGAAAAATCGCCACTTTTCTACACTTTAAAGTGAAAAATTCTGTTTGATGTAAATCTGAAAAGATCTTATCCAGAAAAATCTTCAATTTGTAGGGCTTTGATAAAAAGGACACTCACTTTGATAGGTTTTCCCTTTTTGCACAAACTTCATTTTTACTCACTTTCTTTGCAAGAAAGGAAGTAATAAGCAATACAGGACGTAATGACACAAGTTGCCATGGCAAAGACCATTGGTCGTTCAGTGACTAATGGAATATGCGAGAGGACTAAACCGATTAAAGATCCGATCCCGAAACGTGCGGTGCCTGCCACGGCATTTGCCGTACCCGCCATTTGCGGATAACGGTCTAAAATCGCGGCAGAAGCGTTACTACCGATAGTCGGGTTAATCCCGATAAATACGGCTACGGCAATTGCCATCGGCCATAAGCCAAGTTGAAAAATACCGCAGATGATAAGCCAAAGACCGGCAAGTAGTTGTATGGACAGCCCGAAACGTAGCATTTTTTCAGAACCGATTTTTGAAATTAAACGCCCGTTAATAAATGTCATCACAATCATGATCGAGATATTCATGACGAAAAAATAACCGAAGTGTTCGATTGAAACACCGTATATTCCGATATAAATAATCGATCCTGATGTTAAAAAACAGAACATTCCGGCAAAAGAAAGTCCGCCGACTGAGACATACCCTAATGTTGCTTTATGGGAAATCAATGCGGCAAAATTTTTTAATACTTTTCCGAAATTAAGCGGTACTTTATTTTCTGGTTTTAAGGTCTCCGGTACATAGGTTGCAACCAATACCGCGCATAGCATTCCCATTGCCATCAACACATAGAAAATAGAATGCCAATGGAACCACTTCGCCAAATAACCGCCGACGATTGGAGCGACTAACGGTGCTAACATCGTGATAATCATCATCGTAGACATAAAACGGGCGAATTGATTGCGGTCGAACATATCCCGCACAAGTGCGCCGACAACGACAGCCGGAGCTGCGCCGAAGAGTCCTTGAATTAATCGTAATAAATAGAAGCTATTAATGTCTGCTACCGTGGTTAGAAAATAGGAGGAAACGGCTCCGCCGATAATGCCGATTAAAATAATCGGTTTACGTCCGAAACTATCGGCAATCGGCCCCCATAGTAATTGACCGCCAGCAAAGCCAATGGTGAATATTGCCAACGTGGTTTGGACCTTTTCCTGTGAAACGGCTAAATCACTGGCAATATTTAAAAAAGAAGGAAGATACATATCAATAGCCAGCGGAGGCAGCATTGATAATAATCCCAGAATGAGGACTAATAAGCCGTTTGGTCTGATTTTATTCATTAAAAACTCTCTATTTCTTGTTCGGTTAAGGTGCGGAATTCACCTTCCTGTAAATTGTCATCTAAGGTGACATTACCGATTCGCCAACGGTGTAATGCGATAACTTTGTTACCGACGGCGGCAAACATCCGCTTAACTTGGTGATAGCGCCCCTCACTAATAGTGAGATTCACATTATAATCATCCAAAATTTCTAATTGAGCCGGTTTAGTTACTGTTTTTTCACCGCGTAACAATATACCTTGCTCAAATTGTGCCATATAGAAATCCTCAACAGGGTCGGCAAGGGTCACTAAGTACGTTTTTTCACAATGATATTTAGGGGAAGTAATGCGATGTGACCATTGCCCATCGTCGGTTAATAGTACAAGTCCGGTAGTATCGGCATCCAAACGCCCGGCACAATGTAATTTTGTAGTAAGAGGATGGTCAAAAAATTGAAAAACGGTTGGATAATCGCCGTCATCATGTGAGCAGACACAATTTTGTGGTTTGTTAAACATAAAATATTGTCCGTCTCCCATCCATTCCAGCAGTTTGTCCTCAAAACAGACTTCGTCTTGTTCGTTAATTTTTGTCGCACCGTTTTTTTCGATTTGCCCGTTAACGCTAACAAGTCCGTTTTTTAATGCTTTGCTTGCCTGAGAACGGGTTAAGCCGGTATTTTCGGCGATAAATTTATCTAATCGCATATTGATTTTATTAAGTTATAAAAATAGACATTATAGATCTATTTGACCTTTTTCGTTGTAAATTTTTGCAAGCCTTTTGTGATATTCCCGAGTATAATGCACACCAATTTTTGGTGACATTTTTGAGCTATTTTGTGGAAATTGTTATTAATTTTGCGATTTATTTGCAATTCTTTATTGGTCTGTTTGCGATTGTAAACCCTTTCGGTACTTTACCGATCTTCTTTAGTATGACGGCTCATCAATATGAAGCGGATAGAAATCGTACTAATTTGATTACTTCGATTTCGGTCGGTGTAATTTTGCTTGTCAGCCTTTATTTCGGTAAATTAATCCTTGATGCTTTTAGTATCTCACTCAATTCTTTCCGTGTTGCGGGCGGGATTTTGATTGTCAGTATTGCAATGACGATGATCAGCGGTAAGCTCGGTGAACATAAACAGAATAAAGAAGAGAGTAAAGAAGATGTTTCCGAATACGAAAACATCGGCGTTGTACCGTTGGCAATGCCGATTATGGCAGGACCGGGAGCAATAGGCTCTACCATTGTTTGGGGAACCCGCTATCATAATTGGGTTGATTATATCGGTTTTAGTGTAGCAATTATTTTATTTGCGATTATTTGTTACGTGTTGTTTCGTTTTTCTGCACCTTTGGTGAAAAAATTGGGTAAAACGGGTTCAAATGTTGTCACACGTATTATGGGCTTAATCTTAATGGCGCTCGGTATAGAAATTATTGTCGCGGGGTTAAGTAATTTATTTCCGGGACTGACTTCAATAAATTAGAGGATATGGCAAATTTTTTATCTAAACGGCTGGCAAAAGTGGCTGTGAGTCTTTGGTTATTAAGCGGATGTGATGATGTTACCATTACGATTCCTCCGTCTTCCGAACAAAAAACGGAAGCAAAGACAGCGCTAAAACCAGTAGAACTCCAACGTGTACTTTATGGAACAACTTGGCAGTTTGACCCGCATTTTGTTCAAAATACGGCGCAAGGTGCATTACTACGCGATCTCTTAGTCGGATTGGTTGCTTTTAATGCTAAAGGTGAAACGGTACCTGCAATCGCGGATGAATGGTTTAGTGAAGATGGAAAAAAATGGCAATTTATACTGAAAGAGACTGCTCGTTGGTCAAACGATGAGCCTGTGACTGCTGCTGATTTTATGGCAAGCTGGCAGCGTTTGAGTAATCCGCAATATCGTTCTCCGTTAGCGCATTATTTGATTTATATGGGAGTCGAAAACGCAAAAGCGGTGATAGCTGGTGAAAAACCGGTCTCTGATTTAGGCGTTCAAGCATTAAACGAACACACTTTACAGATTACACTTCAACAGCCGAATTACCAATTACCGAGAATGTTGGCACATTTAGCCTTGTTACCGACTTATCAAGGCTTAAAGCCTGAAGCGGAACAAGTTTTTATTAGTAACGGCAGTTATAAAATTGCAGGACAGACGAAAGATAAAATCAACTTGCAGGCAATCGAAATGGATACACCCTTTCAGCAAGTGGTTTATCGGTTAGCAATGAATGGTACAACGTTACAAAATACCGACATTGTGGAAAACCCGACGGAAAATCATTTACCCAATAGTGTAAAATTACCTCGTTTGTGTACCTATTTTTATGAGTTTAATTTTGCCGATCCGATTATGCGTAAACGTGAAGTTCGCCAAGCTATTCGCGCAATGGTTTCTTCGGCGGAAATCAGCCAAGATTTAGGTATGCCGAATCATTTAGTTCTGCCTAAAACGATGTTAAGCGAACAAGAAAGACAATTATCCACAGCCAGTTCCGAACAATTATTGCACCAACTTGGCATTGAGGCAGGCCAACCAATAAAAATCAGTCTCACATACGACAATCAAGGACAGCATGCTGTGATTGCAGAACGTATCGGGCGGACGTTAGGTCAATCGGATTTATTCCGAGTGAGTTTACAACCAGTGGATTGGCAACAATTATTGGAACAGCGTGAACAAAAAGCTTTTCAGCTTATTCGCTCAGGTTGGTGTGCAGATTATGATGATCCTCTGTTATTCTTAAATCAGTTCCATTCCGCAAGCCCGGACAATAAAAGCAACTATAAAAATGAGATAGTAGATAAACAATTGGAACAACTACACAAAGAGGCCCTAACCAAAGAACAGCGTGATCAATTGATTTTAAACATCGTTTACCAACTAGAGTATGATGTTGCGATTTTGCCGTTATTTCAATATCAACGCAAAATGGTGATAGACCCAAGTATTCGCGGCGTTAATCCTCTTAACGCTAGTGAAGTGATTTACAGTAAAGATTTATATCGACAAGAATAAGGATAAACAATGAATCAACTTAATGAGCAACAACTTGCTGAAATTAAAAGCATTTTGCAAAGTTTTCAGCATGCGACGTTGCAAAAAGATTTAATTACATTAAATACGTTGAAAAAAGCCGAATTAGGCGGTGGAATTTTACGTATCGAATTAACGATGCCGTTTGCGTGGAACAGCGGTTTTGCACAGCTTAAAGCCGCAACCGAACAAAAATTGAAGGACGCAACAGGTGCAAGCGGTGTGAAATGGATATTAAATTACCAAATCGCCACCCTTAAACGCGCCAATAATCACCCTCCGGTAAACGGGGTAAAAAATATTTTGGCGGTGACTTCCGGCAAAGGCGGCGTGGGGAAATCTACTACAGCCGTTAACCTTGCACTTGCATTAAAAGCTCAAGGTGCTCGAGTGGGGATTTTGGATGCTGATATTTATGGCCCTTCCATTCCGCATATGCTAGGTGCGAAAGATCAGCGTCCTGTTTCGCCGGATAATAAACATATTACTCCGATTGAAGCGCACGGCTTATATTCAAACTCTATCGGTTATTTAATGGCGGAAGACAATGCAACTATTTGGCGCGGTCCGATGGCAAGCAGCGCGCTAAGCCAATTATTGCAGGAAACGTGGTGGCCGGATTTAGATTATCTTATTATCGATATGCCGCCGGGTACAGGTGACATTCAACTTACCTTGTCACAGCAAATTCCTGTGACCGGTGCCGTAGTGGTGACAACTCCGCAAGATATCGCACTGTTAGACGCAATTAAAGGGATTTCAATGTTCCAGCGGGTATCAGTGCCGGTTCTCGGCATCATTGAGAATATGAGTGTTCATATCTGTTCAAACTGTGGGCATCACGAGCACATTTTCGGAACCGGCGGAGCGGAGAAAATTGCGCAAAAATATCACACGCAAGTGCTAGGACAAATGCCGTTACATATCCGCTTGCGTGAAGATTTAGACAGTGGTAAACCAACGATGATCGCCGCTCCTGAAAATGAAATCAGCCAAGCCTATTTGGGATTAGCGGCTAAAGTCGCAGCAGAACTTTATTGGCAAGGCAGCGTCATTCCTTCTGAAATTATGATTCGCGAAGTAAAATAACATTTTTTTATTGATGACAAGCGGTCACTTTTTGCAAATTTTTTGCAAAAAGTGACCGCTTGTCTTTTTACTCGGAAACATAAACGAAGCATCATTCCTGTCAGCGTTTAAATTAATTTTTTTGCCGAAAAATTTATCAACTATTTGCGAAAGATCAGCTTTTCAATGAAAGAACAGTGGTTGTACTTTCAAAATGGGGCGTTTTTTGCTATAAAGAAAAGGTTTTCAAATCAACTCAACATTCTTATAGGAGAACGTATGGAATTAGTATTTATTCGTCATGGCTTCAGTGAGTGGAATGCTAAAAACTTATTCACAGGTTGGCGTGATGTTAACTTAACAGAGCGTGGTATTGAAGAAGCAAAATCGGCAGGTAAAAAATTATTGGACGCCGGTTATGAGTTTGATATCGCTTTCACTTCTGTACTAACTCGTGCAATCAAAACCTGTAACATCGTGTTAGAAGAATCTAACCAACTTTGGATTCCACAAGTGAAAAACTGGCGCTTAAACGAACGTCACTACGGTGCGTTACAAGGTTTGGATAAAAAAGCGACCGCCGAGCAATATGGTGATGAGCAA
>NZ_JBGXYA010000018.1:0-2978 GCF_041814905.1 Glaesserella sp.
CGGACGGTGAGTTTGCCATTCGTCAAGAATAGATCCCATTCCTGAAATACAGGAGACAAGGAATACTAAGATAATTTGTAAAGCAGAAATTTCCATAATCATTTCCTTAAATTAAGTTATTTTTCTTAAGTAAATCCATCATATATTGACGGCTATCGTTCGATACTTTACGCACATCCAGTTCAATACCTTTCGCATCTAATACCTTGAACGCTTCAATATCTTTATCATCAACCGCCACAGCACTGGTGATCATTTTCTTACCGTCACGATACGCCATACCACCGATATTGATTGATTTAAATTCAACGCCAGCTTCCATTAAACGCACAACATCCGTTGGGTTGGTAAAGAGCAGCATCATACGCTCGTTTGCATATTCCGGATTATTGTAAACGCGGATCATTTTATCTACCGGCACAACGTGAGCAGTGACACCCGGAGGCGCTACGCTTTTTAGCATGGTTGAACGTACCGAATCTTTCGCCACATCATCGTTTACTACAACAATACGGGTAACGCGGCTCTCTTTTGTCCACCGCGTTGCAACTTGACCGTGAATTAAACGGTCATCGATACGGGCTAAACCGATAACCAAATTCCCTTCTTTATTCACTTGAGCGACTTGCGGCTGAGGTGCTGCTTGAGCCGCCTGCGGTTGAGGTGCAGGTGCAGTTTCTTTCTCTTGATAACGTAGCGCACGAACACCTAAACGACCGGCTTCTAATGCAACTTCCACCAGTTCGTTTAATGAGGGACCGTCATCGCGAGCCATAAAGGTTTCAACCAACATCGGGACATTCACACCGGTTACGATGTCCATGTTATCTTTGCCGTCTGAAACACGATTTGCTGCATTGAAAGGGCTACCGCCCCATGTATCCACTAAAAATAGCACTTGATCGCAGTGTGCGAGTTCATTGGCTAATTTCGCTTGGTACTTACCCATAATGGTTTCTGCATTTTCACCGGGAACAAAATCGATGTAAGCCACATCGCTCTGTTCGCCAATCAACATCTCGGTCGTTTTGAGAAGCTGTTCTGCTGCGACACCGTGGGTTGCTATGATGATAGCAATGCTCATTGTTGCTCCTTATATGAGGAAAAATAGAAAGCTGTAAACTTATTCTCAAATAGAGTAAATTTCGGAGTGATTTTAAATAACCCTTTAGTTTCAGCAACTCAATTTCACCAAAAATGTGATCTATATCGCATTTTAAGCGTAATTATTTAGCTATTTGATGTTTTTTTATTCTCAATTATTTTTTATTAAAAAATAATTGACCCTGATTTACAAATTTTCCTTACAAAAAAACCGCTTGCAATAACTACAAGCGGTTGTTTTCAAATGATTTTTTGCAAATTATTCTTTCGGAAGACGTTTAATTGCGTAAATCAGCCCACCCCAAATAATGACAAGGGCTACGGTCATCATCGTGATTGCAATAGTGCTCATCTTATTTTTCTCCTTTGTGTTCCAACGGAATTTCATCTTTCCATTTCAAACGGGAAAGCAAGAATGCCACAACCATTAAACTGATCGCCATTCCCCAGCCGAATATATTAATAAACCAGCTTGGATAGCCTTCGTAACCGTCAGTCAAGATTTTTGATGCTTCACTTAACAACATAAATGCCAAAACGCCCGTCGTTAACACAATACATAAGCGCCAGATAAAACCGACTTTAAATGACGATGTTTCATTTAAATGCTTACCTAAAATACCCAAATTTTCATTTGCGACAATCACAACCAATGACACGAATGCCACCGCGACAATACCAAAATAGTTCACGAATTTATCCAATACGTCCAACATCGGTAGACCTGTCGTAGTGCCAAAAAGCAACACGGAAACCAACATCATCGGAATACCGACGACGAAGGTGGCTTTCACACGACGCATTCTTAATTTGTCTTGAATTGCGGAAATAATCACTTCAATCACCGAAACGAAAGAAGTTAAGGCGGCAAATGTTAATGAACCGAAGAATAATACCCCGATCAATTCACCGAATGGTGCTTGATTAATGATTGTCGGGAAAGCAAAGAAGGCAAGACCGATACCGCCTTTCGCCACTTCACTGACTTCTTGACCGGCTGCCGTTGCCATAAAGCCAAGGGCGGCAAATACCCCAATCCCCGCCAACACTTCAAAACTACTGTTGGCAAAGCCGACAACTAAACCGCTTCCCGTCAAATCCGAATCTTTTTTCAGATAGGACGCATAGGTAATCATGATCCCGAAGCAGATAGACAATGAGAAGAAAATTTGACCATACGCCGCAATCCATACGCTTGAATCGAATAGTTTTGACCAGTTCGGTGTAAACAATGCATCCAAACCTTTTGCCGCGCCAGGTAAAAACAGTGAATACACAACGAGAATGCCGAACATGACGACTAATAACGGCATTAAGATACCAGATGATTTCGCAATTCCTTTTTGGATACCAAATGCCAACACACCTAATGAAATAAGCCACACAGCGATAAGCGGACCGACCACCATACCGACAAATTCAAAGCTGATGCCTTGGGAAATATCCCCCATTTTCAGGAATTCTCCGACAAAGAAGTCGACCGGTTTATCTCCCCAAGCACTGTTGATTGAGAAAAACGTATAACTTGCCGCCCAACCGAGCACGACCGCATAGTAAAGTCCGATGATGACATTAACCAACACTTGCCACCAGCCGAAGGTTTCAAAATGGGGGTTAAAGCGTCGATACGATAACGGCGCACCGCCACGATGACGGTGGCCAATCGCATAATCTAAGAAAAGCAACGGAATACCGGCAGTTAACAACGCTACGATATAAGGAATCATAAATGCACCACCACCGTTTTCGTAAGTCACATAAGGGAAACGCCAAATATTTCCCAAACCGACCGCCGAACCGATAGAGGCAATAATAAATGCACGACGACCGGAGAACGTTTCTCTTTTCGACGCAGAAGATTGAACATTAGACAC